>CAYWAG010000085.1:0-6710 GCA_964455925.1 uncultured Verrucomicrobiales bacterium
TAGGGTTTGTGGTTCTATTCAGATGGTATCTGTCGCGCTTGTGCTGCGGGCTGCCTCCCCACACTAGCCCAACAACTATACCTTTTTATCAAATCCAACCCAATCTGCGTTCATCTGCGTAATCTGCGGATAGAAAAAGACCTTATTCGGAGAGAATAAGGTCTTTGTGGTTGAGGAACAGGTCAGAGCGAAACGCTCTACCTGGTAAGCTTGCTTAGTTTACTGCTACGGCGGCAGCACCAGTCTCACCGGTACGAATACGGATCGCCTCTTCAACAGGAGAGATAAAGACCTTACCGTCACCGATCTTGCTGGTGCTTACGCTGTCAACGATCGCCTTAGCGACAGACTCTGCAAGCTCATCTTCGACGACGACCTCGATCTTAACCTTAGGAAGGAAGTCTACGGTGTATTCACTACCACGGTAAATCTCCGTATGCCCCTTCTGACGGCCAAACCCCTTCACTTCTGTAACGGTCATCCCTTGGATCCCAACCTCAGCGAGGGCTTCCTTGGCTTCTTCTAGCTTAAACGGCTTAATAATGGCTTCTACTTTTTTCATATAAAATAAATTAACTAAGCAATAATTAGCACACACCGTGCCAACTCACCATTAATGAATTAAAATAAGTTAAAAATTAAAAAATTCGATCAGGAACACCCTTTGAGGCGAGAACGCGGAATTACCAATCCTCGTTAGCAGTGTATTCAGCCCCCCTCCACCTTTGCGTTGCACCTGCGGGACGAGCGTGATGAAAATAAGGGGGAACTATTCAGGTAGAAAACAATATACCTAGGAGCGCCCTACCTAAGTAGTTCCGAGGGTGCTCTAAAATGCGCGAGATTGGAGATTGACCATTGGAGAATCTGCGGTTCAAGATGCCGCCATGACCGCACGCGATGAATTGAAGCAAATTCTACTAGATCTCTCCGTTAAGACAGGTGACTTCACGCTTACCTCTGGTAAGAAAAGCGACCTCTATGTAGACTGCCGAAACACTACGATTCATTCGCGAGGGGCGATTTTGATCGGCGAGCTTGGTTATGCGCTCGCTTGTGAGAAGGCTGCGGAGCTCGGCGTCACCCCAGATTCCGTAGGCGGGATGACGCTAGGGGCAGACCCCATCACCCTAGCGATCGCCATGGAGTCCAGCCGCAACACTGACTCCCTTTCCCTCCGCCCCTTTGTAGTGCGTAAGGAGCCTAAGGGCTATGGCATGGGACGCCAGATCGAGGGGAACTTCCGTGAGGGGGATGAAGTGATCGTCATCGAAGACACCGCCACCACAGGTGGATCTGCCCTAAAGGCGATTAAGGCGATCGAGGCCAGTGGCGGTAAGGTCGCCTTCTGCATCGTATTAGTCGACCGACAAGAAGGAGGCGTAGATGCCATCGAAGCCGCGGGCTACCCCACCGTCGCCCTTTTCACCCGTGAGCAACTCTTCGCCTAAGCACCGACTGACATTGCCACTGTCACGACGCCGACGCTCTCGCAGGCACAATGACAACTTTGTCACGGAAAAGAAGATTTATTCCGTGACATTCCCCCCATACTTAGAACAAGTCTTCCCCGTCCTAGCACGATACTAGACATCTCTCTCCAGCGGATGAAAAAGAAAACTCCAGACTCTCCATTCTCGAAAGGTAAGGGCTTCACGCTCTTTGGCCTCGGCAAGCAAGAATTCGTCAAGTACTTCTTCGGCGGTAATGCCGTGATTTCGATTGTCGCGCTCTTATTGATCACTCTCCTCCTTACTAAGGAGGCGCTCTACTTCTTCCCAGAGTATAAGACGAACCTCAACATCTACCGTAAGTCAGGCAAGGAGTTTGCTGACATCGCTAAGGATCAGCTAAAGGCGCAAGAGGCACTCACCTCGCATATCACGAACCTCAAGCAATACGAGATTTTCCACCGTGCAGGCGTAGACGCCTACATTCCACAGGTCTTTGTGGGCTTTCAGAACGAGGCTCGTATCCTCCTGCGTGAGGAGATCCTAAACGTGAAGATCGCTAAGGAGCGCATCAGCTCTAAGGAAATGATCTGGATGATCTGGTCCGCTGGAGCCGATGCGGAGAAAAAAGCGCTCGCTGAGCAGCAACAAGCAGAGGCGACCGCCAAGCTCACCAGCTCCCAAGCCGCGCTTACCAAACGCGTGCAAGAAATCAGCAAGACCCTCACTGTTGATAGCCTGAACGCCCAGCTCCGCAGTAAGGCACTGCTCATTAGCCGTGAGTCCCCAGAGGAGATCGACAAGATTAAGGAAAGCCTCGTCTCGCTCTACTCGAACTACTCAGAGAGCACCGATACTCCCGCATACATCTCCGACGCTGCTCAACGAGGGACTGTAAAGCGCACCGAAATCTCTAAAGACCCTCTGTTTACGAACCTCTCTGAGATCGAGAAAGTCTTCCGTAGTGTCGATGATGATTACAGCGCCTACATCGAGAAGATGCGCGCCCAGACCCTAGCCGTTAGTAATCGCGCTGAGGCATTCCTCTCCTCAGGAGCACGGAAGAAAGCCCTGGAAGAAGGCATCCCCGAAGCCACACCCAAGATCAGAGCCAAGCTGGAGACCGACCTTAAGCGCCTCGTCACCGAGGATCAGGACTACGACGCGCTCGCGGACAAGGTATATGCCACCCTGCCAGAGCATGAGACCCTCACCGCTGCCATGCGTGCCACGACTTCTGCACAGTTTGCGAATCTCCCGGCTAAAGATGCCTTTACGAACCGAGGTGCCCGTCAGTTCCACGATAAGCTCTCTGAGGCCGTAGCGGACTACGACGCATTCATGCAGGAACGCACGGACAAGCTCAACGCCTGGCGTCATGATAAGCAGTTCACGTACTGGGACACCTTCATGGGGTTCATCTTTGGTAAGGAATGGGTAGCGAACAGCTCGTGGCATAACTTCTTTGGGATTCGCCCGCTCTTCGGTGGCTCCCTCTTCATCACTATCATCGCCATCAGCTTAGCGACCCCGTTTGCGGTTGGTGCTGCTATCTACGTGAACCGCCTGTCCACCCCCATGGAGCAGACTATTATTAAGCCTATACTGGAGTTTATCCAGGCGATCCCCTCTGTGGTTCTCGCCTTCCTAGGGGTCGTCATTGTTGGGCAGACCATCCTAAAGATCTCCTATATCGAGTGGCTCGCGTGGGTTCCGGGCTTCCCCGCCCTCGGCGAGCAGATGATGCTCACCGCCGGTGTTCTGCTCGCCTTTATGGCGCTCCCAACGATGTTCACCCTCGCGGAGGATGCGATCAACAACGTGCCAAAGTCCTACTACGAGGCATCCCTCGCGCTTGGTGCCTCTAAGCTCCAGACCGTCTTCCGCGTGATTATTCCCTCTGCTCTTTCTGGTATCGTAGCGGCTGTGATCCTGGGCTTTGGTCGTATTATTGGGGAGACCATGGTCGTCCTCCTAGTTGCAGGAGGCACCATTAACTGGCCGGAGAAGTGGACCTCCCCAGTCCACACCATGACAGGTCTCATCGCCCAATCCACGGGTGAAGCCGCTCCTGGCAGTATCCAATACCGCGCCCTCTTCCTCGTAGGTCTCGTCCTCTTCCTCCTCTCTCTCGCCTTAAACTCCGCCGCGCAGAGCTTTATCAAGCGTTACGGTAATAAAGGCTAATCCGCATATTCTCCCCCTCCCTCTAAGATCTTACCCCCCTCCCTTATTATGGCAACCGATCCGAACCCCTTTGCCCAGAATAACAAGCGTCTCGTGCTGAAGCAAAACATGCAGCGTGGCGCCCTGATGGCTGTGACCTACACCATCCTGTGCTTCACACTCTTTGTCTTTGGTCTCATCGTCTGGCGTGGTGCCCCTGTCCTAAAGCAATATGGATGGGAGTTCATTAAGCGTAAGCCAGAGTCCCTTGAGGTCGTCACCTTTGATGCCGCTAAGAAGCTCGAGATCCCTGCGGATCGTGTCGACACCCTCCTCACCTATAACCCTAAGGAAGGTCTCTTTACGGACTTCTCTGACACCGCACATAGCTCCGACTACCGCACCTTCCGTATAGAGCCGGGTAGTGTCATTGGAGATGGATATCTTACCAACATTGAGGTCTATAATGACTTTAGTGCGCAGTTCGCTAAGCGAGATATGACTGCCCCTGTCGGGTTTGAGTTCCCAGAGGAGACCACCCTACAGCTACAGCCAGACACATATGCAGCCCTCATCGCTGCTGCCCCGAGCTTTAGCCCCTTCCCTCATGAGCAAAGGACACTGGAGAAGCAGAGCTACCGCGTGGAGTTTGAGCGCAAGGAGTGCCAAATGCAGGCTAAGACCATCGTCGCCCTCTCTCGCTCGCTCCTCATCTATAAGCTCTACGGAAACCTCACCGACACCGCCGACGACAAGCCAGACGAACTCATGCCGCTCCTCATTCCAGAGGCTCAGTCCGTCCTCCTTACCCCGTCCGAATACAGTGCCTACCAGTCCGACACTGGTGATGCCAAGTTTGGCGAGGGCACGCCCATCGTGACCAACTATGATCTCACTACCATCACGATCCCTGCCGGACATTACGTGCTGCCACTCCAGATGCTGGCAACCCTGCTGAAGGAGAGCCCCTCTGCCAGTGCCCTCCATTCACATGACCTCGACCGAGGCGCGATCCACTTAGCGCTAAAGGACACCACTGACGAGTTCCTCCTCCCCGTTACCGAGTTCGACCAACTGCAGAAGGATAACCCACAGCTCACGCTCTCAGACCTTGGCACGCTCTCGCACGAGACGGCATATAAGCAGTTTACGCTCACTCAAGCCGCCCAGCTGAAGCTCCCTACTACCGACATGACGGCTCTCCGCGTTGCGAATGCAGGAGCCGTAAATGAGAACGGTCAGCCACGCCTCAAATCCCTCGGTGAAGAGGTTTACCCCTACACTGCAGGCGGGATCGCGGGGCCGATTATTGGTACCGCCGCCCTGGTCCTCACCTGTATGGCTATTGGACTAGCGATTGGGGTCTGTGCCTCTATCTACCTGGGCGAATACTCCCGCAAAGGGAAGCTCATTTCCGCTATCCGTCTGTCGATGATGAACCTCGCAGGGGTTCCTTCCATCGTGTTTGGAATCTTTGGTTTAGGGCTCTTCGTCTCTGTAGCGCCTAAGATGACCTCTACCCCAGCCATTGATGATAAGCTACGCTTTCCCGTCTTCCCCAGCTTTAGCGAGCCAGACCTCCGCACCCAAGAGCAGCAAGGCATCATGATGATCGACCCAGAGCGCGAGCTCATCTACCAGCTCCGCTCCGCCCAGCAGCAAGGTCAGGAACGCTACTACACCGGCTGGACATACCTCTCCTTCCAGGGCTGGGGGAACTCCCTCATCGCAGGTGCGTTCACCCTCGCTATCATGGTTCTCCCCATCATCATCACCTCCTCTGAGGAGTCCCTTAGAGCCGTGCCGCAAGGCTTCCGCGAGGCCTCGCTCGCTCTCGGTGCCTCTAAGTGGCAGTCTATTAAGACCGCCGTTCTCCCGTATGCGACACCAGGGATTCTGACTGCCTCGGTCCTAGGGATCACGAGGGTAGCTGGTGAGACCGCCCCCATCATGTTTACCGCCGCCGTAGCGGCAAAGTCGGACCTCCCTACCGACTTCTCAGCTCTCCCAGGAGTGGGCTTAGAAAAGTTCTTTGCCTTTCTCTCGCAGTCGGTTCAGGCCATGCCCTACCACATCTACACCATTGCGGGCAGGCTCCCCCCCTCCTACCACATTAAGCCGATGCAATACGGCTCCGTATTGGTCTTTATGATCATTGTTATGATCTTCGCAGGACTCTCTGTCTGGCTGCGCATCCGTATGCGTAAGAAATATAAGTGGTAAGCCGCTGGCGCCTCTCCCTCCCCCACCCTTTTCCTCCTCTCACCTCTACCTCTCTACTTTCAACATGGACACTCCAGAACGTAAACCCATCATTGAGATCGACGACCTCTCGTTCTCCTATAATCAGGGTAAGAACGATACCCTCAAGAACATCTCCCTGAACTGCTTGGAAAACAACGTCACGGCCTTCATCGGGCCGTCTGGCTGTGGTAAGTCCACTCTTCTCCGCTGTCTTAACCGCATGAACGACCTCGTGGAAACCTCCTGCGTGACCAATGGTGAAATCCGCATCATGGGGAAAAACATCAACGCGAAGGACGTCGACCCCATCGAGCTCCGTAAGAACGTTGGCATGGTCTTCCAGAAGTATAACCCCTTCCCTAAGAGCATCTACGACAACGTCGCCTACGGCCCACGGATCCAAGGGATCAAGAACAAAGGTGAGCTAGACGCCATCGTGGAGCGCTCCCTAAAGGGTGCCGCGCTCTGGGAAGAGGTCAAGGATCGCCTAAAGGACTCCGCTCTCGGGCTCTCTGGTGGACAGCAGCAGCGTCTCTGCATTGCTCGCACCATCGCCGTCCAGCCTAAGATCATTCTCATGGACGAGCCCTGCTCCGCCCTTGACCCCATCGCCACCGCACACGTAGAGGAACTGATCACGACCCTGACGCAGGACTACTCCATCATCATCGTGACCCACAGCATGCAGCAGGCATCCCGAATCTCGAACCAAACCGCCTTCTTCTACCTAGGCGAGCTCATCGAGTTCGGCAACACCACGGACATCTTCACGAACCCACAGAACAAGCGCACCGAAGACTACGTCTCAGGTCGCTTTGGCTAATCCAACGCGCCGCATAGCTATTTAGG
>CAYWAG010000086.1:0-6654 GCA_964455925.1 uncultured Verrucomicrobiales bacterium
CTTGGTCGCTGAAACCGATCATGAGGAATCCCGTAGGACTATGTTAAAGTCGGGACTAATCACCCCGCCGAACGCAAAGGTTCTTTCTCCCTTTCGCTGGCAGAGGCGGAGTTGGATCAGGATCGCCTCGGGACGCACCTCCCTGGGGCTGTGCCTCTGGTAGTGACAGGCAACGGCGCAGTTCTGCGTTCGGCACCTTTATTACGACAACCTTAACCCAGCCCTCCGGGGCGAGGCATTGCAGGGCAATGCGCCGCCCCTTCGGACTGGGCTGGAATCGTGTCGCCCTTATCAGGGCTGGTTAAAGGGACTTTGAGAGGTGAAAGGCTTCTCCTGATGCTTTACGATATGCGGATCTACGGCTATGCTGACGAGACACTCGATCGGATTGGAATTCTTGCTATTCATCAGATAAAAATACCCCCCGAAAACTGTTCTTTGTGCTCTTTGAGTCCTTTGTGGTTCAAAATCTACTGAGGAGTTAATGTTAGTGACGGCGAGACGCCGTCACTCCCCTGACTTGTGACCGTTTTCTGCACCTATCTGTGAAAATCTTGTTCTTCTCGGTTAGGTGGTCGTTCTGTGTCGATATGCGCTTCTTTTCTCTTTTCCCTGGGGCGGCACTGTCGCTAGGGTAGGGGATGAACTTTTATGAGGCGCAGGATCAGGCGCATAAGAAAACCCGTCAGCTGGGCATTCTCTTTGTTCTCGCGGTGTTAGCTGTGATGGCATCTGTGGGGGGCTTAGCGGTGCTGCTCTTTCAGCAAGGGGTGGGGGCGTTGCCGGTGGACTTTAATACGGCGGTGCTTACAGAGCTTCCTGAATCGGAGTATGCCAGCGGGTTTCCGTGGGGGGTGTTTCTGATGGGGGCGCTGGTGGCTGGGGTGACGATCTTAGTGCCGTACGCGTATAAGTCTCTGCAGTTGTCGGGGGGCGGTGCTGCCGTGGCGCGTGATCTGGGGGGACGGGCATTAGATGGCTCGCCCTCGGATTACCATGAGCAACGGTTGCTGAATGTGGTGGAGGAAATGGCGCTGGCATCTGGCGTGCCGGTGCCGATGGTGTATGTGATGGATCATGAGCAGGGGATCAATGCCTTTGCGGCGGGGACGGAGCCGGCGAATGCGGTGATCGGGGTGACGCGGGGATGCATCGAGCGGCTGAGTCGCGAAGAGCTGCAAGGGGTGATCGCTCATGAGTTTAGCCACATCCTGAACGGGGACATGCGGATGAATATGAAGATGGTGGGGTGGGTCTTTGGTCTTACCGGGATCGCGCTGATCGGGCAGGTGCTCTTCCGCTCCATCGGGTATGGGCGTTACCACGTCGGACGACGGGGGCGGGACCGCGAGAACAGCTCGGGGAATCTGATGATGGTGGTTATGCTGCTTGGGGTCGGGTTAATGGTGATCGGCGGGGTTGGCGTCTTCTTTGCGCGCTTGTTGCAGGCGGCTATCTCGCGGCAACGCGAATTTCTGGCAGATGCCTCGGCGGTGCAGTTTACACGTAACCCAGATTCGATCGCGGGGGCGCTCGCTAAGATTGGGGGACTACGCGAGGGGTCTAAGATGCTGGCGCCAAAGGCCTCGGAGGCGAGTCATCTCTTGTTTGCTAGTGGCGGGTTGTTCTCCTTTGGGCTGGCGACACACCCCCCACTGGAGCTGCGGATCAAGCGCATTCGGCAGGACTGGGATGGCACGTTCCCTGCGGTACCGTTGGAGCCGATTTATGCGGGGGATGGAGCCACCTCATCCCATGTCTCTAGTTTAGTGCCTTCTGTGCCTGCCTCTGCAGATGCTCTGCCCCCATCTGCGTTGCCCGTGCCATTGGTGCAGGCGGCCCATCATGCCTCTGACTCGCAGCTCCTGTTACTCGCCATGCTCGTCTCTACGGGAGGGGGGCTGGACGGGCTAGAGGCGCAGTATTTGCGCGCGATCTCTGCGGATCACTCGGGGCGGCGGCAGATTCAGTCCTACAGCCAGCAGTTAGATGCGCTCTCTAGCCTGGAGAAGGTCGCGCTACTGGATCTGGCGATCCCGGCTCTGAGGCGTCTGAGCGGTCCGGCGCAGGAGCGCTTTATCGATCTAACGCGGGCGGTGACGCAGGCGGATCAGGAGGTGTCTCTCTTTGAGTATATGCTACAGCAGGTGATGGAGAGGCATTTGATCCGCTATGCGCAGGGGGAGGCATACGCGCGTCCACGTGTTCGGAGGCTGGCACAGCTACAGCGTGAGCAGGCATTTCTGCATCGTCTGATGGAGCGCTGTGGGGCAGATGAGGCAGTATTAACCGCTGGTGAGATCGCGACCTTACATGATGCGCTGGACCGCTGCCAGCACGCTAGCCCATCGGTGAAGCAGGCTTTGATCTCCGCGCTGCATGACCAAGCTCAGGCTGACCGCCGGATGACTAACCGCGAGGCTGAGCTCCTACGCGCGACTGCGGATGCCATTGGCTGTGCCATCCCGTTAGGCACGATTATGCAACGCGAGGGAGGGCAGGGGGTATGATGAATACCGATTCCCCCGCACATGTGCAGGACTCGTTCCTGCCTCCCTCGCGCACGGCTAAGGTGCTTATCGATGGCCCAGGGGAGCTGATCTTTGACTACCTGATCCCCGAGGGCGCGACCGTGGAGGCTGGCTACCGCGTGAAGGTGCCCATCCAGCAGCGGCGCTTACTGGGCACGGTGCTACGGCTCTCTGATGATGCGCATACGCAGCATAACCTTAAGCCCATCTTAGAGATCGTCTCACAGGAGGCGCTCCTGACCGAGAGTCTGCTGCGTCTGGCAGAGTGGATCGGCGCGTATTACTGTGCCCCGCTGGAGCATGTCATCCGCACGATGCTCCCTGCGACGCTACGAAAGGAGCGCTCATATGATAAGAGCCAACGCGTGGTGGAGCTAGTCGCACTCCCTCCTGAGGAGGAGCTCCTCCAGCTAGAGAAGCGCGCCAAACGCCAACATGAGATCCTCATGCTCGTCTCTAAGGCGGGCGGCTCCCTCGCGCAGCGCCTACTCGGCACCGGCGTTAGCTCCCCCCTTAAGGCACTGGTGGATAAGGGGTATGTCACTGTCGGGGATGAGACCGTTAAGCGTGACCCCGATGCGGGCGACTCCTTTGTCCCCTCCCAGGCTCTGACCCTGAACGATGAGCAAGCCACTGCCCTGGAGCGCATTCTCGCCTGTGGTAATGATGGGACCTCGCCCCGTCCCATCCTCCTCGCGGGAGTGACGGGGTCTGGGAAGACAGAGGTCTATCTCCAGGCCGCAGACGCGGTGCTACGGCAGGGGAAGACCGTGCTCATTCTGGTGCCAGAGATCGCGCTGACCCCGCAGACAGTGCGCCGCTTTAAGTCCCGGTTCGAGCAATATAATCACCCTGTAGCCGTGCTCCACTCTGACCTATCGGCGGGGGAGCGGCATGACGAATGGAAGCGCCTGCGAGAAGGCGAGGCGGTGGTGGCGATTGGCGCGCGGTCGGCGATCTTTGCCCCGCTGGATAATCTGGGTCTGATCGTCGTCGATGAGGAGCATGAGACCTCCTATAAGCAGGAGACCTCCCCGCGCTACCAAGCCCGCGACCTAGCGGTCGTGCGCTCCTCGCTAGAGGGCTGCCCTGTAGTCCTAGGCTCCGCCACCCCGTCCCTAGAGTCCTGGAACAATGTCCAGCGTGGTAAATACGAGCTCATCAAGATCAATAAGCGCGCTGATAGCCAATCCATGCCGCGCATTCGGATCATCGACATGCGCCTGGAGGCGCGAAAGGCGGAGGTCAAACCCCTGATCTTCTCTGATAAGCTGAAGAACGCGATGCAAGAGCGTCTCGACATTAAGGAGCAAACGATCCTCTTCCTGAACCGTCGCGGGTTCTCACGCTCCGCAGTGTGTCACTCCTGCGGTCATACGGTGCAGTGCCCTCATTGCTCCCTCAGTCTCACCTACCATCGCAATGATGACCGCATGATATGCCACCTGTGCCAGTATATGAGCGTGCCCCCTAAGCAATGTCCCGAATGCCACGATCCCGGCATCCTCTTTGCCGGATACGGCACGGAGAAGGTCCATGAGATCACCCAGAAGCTCTTTCCACGCGCCCAAGTCGCGCGTCTGGATGCGGATATTACCCGCCGTAAGGGCGCGCTAAAGGAGGAGCTAGAGGCATTCCGCAAGCATAAGACCGACATCCTCATCGGCACGCAAATGATCGCCAAAGGGCTGCACTTTCCCACCGTCACCCTAGTGGGGGTACTGAATGCCGACCTCTCCCTGCATGCACCGGACTTCCGGGCGAGCGAGCGTACCTTTCAGCTCCTCACGCAGGTGGCAGGACGCTCTGGGCGAGGTCCCCTGGAGGGCGAGGTGATTATCCAGACCTTTACCCCGCACGCCCCCAGCATCCAATACGCGCGCCATCATGACTACTATGGCTTCGCGGAGCAAGAGCTCCAGTTCCGCCAATCCTTCTCCTACCCGCCGAGCTTCCACCTGATCGTGCTGCTCGCCGCCTGTAAGAACGAGGCGCTGGCTAAGCTTACCCTAGAGACCATCCATAACCGTCTAAAGGAGCGCCTCCCTGAGACCGCACAAAACACGATCATCCTAGGCGAGGTCCTGCCTGCCCCCCTGGAGAAGTCCCATGACGAGTTCCGCTACCAGCTCATCCTGCGTGGTGCCAGCCCCCGCACGCTCACCCGCTTTGTGAAGGCCGTCCTCGACCGAAACCAAATCCCCCCCGAAGTCCGCCTCACCTGCGATGTCGATGCCTACGAGATGGGGTGATAGGGCTATCAAGTGAGAAAAGTAGTTGCTATCAGAATAAGGGTAGGCATAAGCTTCTCGCCTATGTCTGAACAAAAAAGCGTTGACCTCCTGTCGCTCGACCCCGCTGCTCTCGCGAGCCGGGTATCGGAACTCAGGAGGTATCTTTGACGTCGATAATCTAAAACAAGAAGTAGCGGAATATGAGGAAACGATGGGATCACCCTCGTTCTGGGATAATCCGACAAAAGCACAGGAGACTGTGGCAGAGGCGAACATCCTAAAAGGGAAGCTCAACCCCTTTCTCTCGCTAGAAAAGCGAGTGGAGGACCTGGAGGTCCTCTTTGAGTTCGCCAAGGAGGACTCAGACCTCGAGCAGGAGGCGTATGATGAGTTTCATAGCTTACAGAAGGATATCGACTCCTTTGAGCTGATCACTCTGCTGAACAAGCCCTCGGACTCCTGTAACTGTTACCTGACGATCTCCTCTGGTGCCGGTGGAACAGAGGCCTGTGACTGGGCAGGAATGTTACTGCGTACGTACACGCGCTGGGCAGAGAGCAAGGGGTTCACAGTGACGACTACCGACTATACCGATGGTGAGGGCGCGGGAATCTCTAGCGCTACTCTTAAGATCGATGGGCAATATGCGTATGGATACCTGAAGAATGAGCGGGGCGTACACCGCTTAGTGCGGATTTCTCCCTTTGATTCCGCAGGAAAGCGCCACACCTCGTTTGCCGCTATTGATGCGACCCCAGAGCTGAACAATGCGATCAAAATCGAGATCCCAGACTCCGATGTCGAGATCCAGACTGCGCGTTCTGGTGGTGCAGGTGGGCAGAACGTGAACAAGGTAGAGACTGCGGTCATCCTTAAGCATAAGCCTACCGGAATCGTGATCCGCTCTACCCAAGAGCGCTCACAGCTGCGGAACCGGGAACTAGCCTGGGAGATCCTAAAGGCCCGTCTCTACCAGATCGAAGAGGATAAGCAAAAGGCCGAGGCTGACCGCGAGTACTCGGAGAAAGGTGAGATCGGCTGGGGTTCCCAGATTCGCTCTTACGTCTTCCAGCCATACCAAATGGTGAAGGATCTGCGCACGGGGCATGAGACCGGGAATATCTCTGCGGTGATGGATGGTGCCCTAGACGGGTTTATCGAGGCTAAGCTCCGTGGCCAAACCGCCAAATAAGGCACGCCGGGCTTACCAACGTGAATTTTATCATGAAGATCGACATTCTAACACTGTTTCCCGATGTCGCCATGGCACCGCTGAGTGAGAGCATCATTAAGCGCGCCCGTGACAAGGGACTTGTAGACATCCAGGCGCATCAGCTCCGGGATTGGGCCGAAGGCAGCTATAAGAAATGCGACGACTACCCGTATGGGGGCGGCGTGGGGCTCGTGCTAAAGCCCGAGCCTATCTTTAAGGCGATAGATGACCTCCGCACCCCGACTTCTCGGGTGCTCCTCATGACCCCACAGGGGCAGCCCTATAAGCAAGCACATGCCCAGCGGTTGGCGACAACGACTGATCACCTCATCTTTATCTGCGGGCATTATGAGGGCGTAGATCACCGTGTGGTAGAGGCTCTGGTCGATGAGGAACTCAGTCTGGGAGACTTTGTCCTCACGAATGGTGCCATTGCATCTGCAGTCATGATCGACTCGATCGTACGGCTCCTCCCTGGTGCCCTCGGCGATGATCAATCCAGTGTCGAGGAGTCCTTCTCTGACCCGAACCTCCTGGAGGCGCCTTCTTACACGAAGCCCGCCGAATACCGAGGGCTAAAAGTCCCTGATATCCTGCTCTCAGGTCACCACGGTAAGATCGCAGAGTGGAGAGCAGAGCAAGCCCTCCGCCGCACACAGGATATCCGCCCTGATCT
>CAYWAG010000087.1:0-6651 GCA_964455925.1 uncultured Verrucomicrobiales bacterium
GTATTCAGAGGGATTCTGTAATTTTCAGGGTAACGCTGAGATTCCTTTATGGTTTTTGAGGACGAGAGAGTTTCGGGGTGAATTTCTATTACAGGCGCAAATCAATTAATTTCTAAAAAAATCTGCGTTAATATGCGCAATCTGCGGGCAAAAATATGAGTGGAAAATTGTCGTGTAGTGTGCCTCTGTGGTTCAAATCATCTGCGGATTTTAGGATGATGGCTCGTTACAGCTTATAAAGCCGTGCCCCCCCTCCGCAGATTCGCCCTCAGAGGCATGCGATTACTCCACCTCTACCCGATAGAACCCCAGCTTCTGCTCTGTGGTCTCGGCGGGGATCTCGATGGCCATGGAGACATCTGCTCCTTCGATCCCAGAGGCGACTTCGACCCAGGAGTCTGCCGTGAGGTCTGCGGAGAACCATACGCTGTAGGTCTTGCCCGTGACCGTGGGCCAGGTGAGGGAGACGGTGTCGGAGAGGAGGTCGCGATCTGTGATGTTAAACTTAGAGGTAGAGTCCAGCGGGCTAGTGCCGGCGAGGTATTCCTCCAGCACGGTGAGGCCGTCCTGGTCACTATCGAGGAGGGTGGCGGCTTCGGTGGCATCTAGCCCATGTGCGGTGAGCCATGAGACAGGCACCCCGTTGACGGCATCGACCATGAGGGTAACGGTGTAACCGTGCTCCTCCTTGATCTCCTCTAGGGCGAGGGCGTTCTCCTCCGCGGTCCCGTCGGCATAGAGCGCGAACACGCCGCCGGGGAACCGCTTGCGGTCACCTAGGCGTGCCCAGTCCAGCTGTAGCTCCGTCTCGGACTGCTCGGCATCGGCATAGTCATCCAGCGCTAGGATATTAAACCCCCCGGCCGTCGGGAGCGTCATCCGAATCCCGATGGAGGCATCATTTAGCGGCACCTCCTCCAGCCCGATCATACGCAGCACGCAGTGGTGCTCATACCCCTCTACGCGGAAGAGCATCTTTAAGTCGCCTCTGGAGGCATCTGTGATCACCACGACCCCATTGCTCTCCTCCGCCGTAGCAGTCCCGGTAGTGCGTATCATCTCGCCATTAAAGAAGCGGAACTGCTGCGTCCCCGTAGTAGCAGTGAGCTGCTCCACTCCACCGAGTGTTAGTGATGCCACGGTCCCATCTGCATTCCAGGTGATCCCGTGGGTCGAGCTGTCCGTGGCAGAAAGCTCATAGGTGATCGTATCCACGCAACACAGCTCGCCCTCATCACTGTAAGCGACGATCTCCACTACCGCCCCAGCTGGCACGGAGACCGCGCGCGTCGTATGCGAGGTGAGATTGCTAGTAATCGGAGTCGAGAACCCATAGTCCTTATTGGCAGCCCAGGCATCTACCAGCACATTATCGATATAGATCTTATACTCAGCCTCCCCATCATTCTCATCAAAGTAGGACAGCGTGATATCATAGACCCCACCGGTCTCCATCGTCTGCGTCAGACGTCCACTGCCGGCACTGAGGGAGAGGATCTGCCCAGAGGAAGCCGCCGTATTCGCCCCGAGCGCAAACCCCTCTGCGATCGTTAGATCCTCGGCCTCAAAGCTCTGAGACAACGGAACAATATCCACGTAATCAATATCTGGCTCCGCCGTCCCCTCAGAGTCCAGTAGCTGGATAGTGTTCGTCCCCTCTACCAGCGTCGCTGTCACAGAGGCTACTTCCCAGGCCTGGGAGACACTCCCAATACTCCCTACCTGAGCCCCATTCACGAACACGCCCATAGAGCGCACCGTCCCATATGGGATCTTGATCCCGAAGCTCAGTCCCACCTCGCCACCATCATGCTCTACAGTCCAGGAGACCGAAACTCCCTGATAACCATCGAGGTATGCCCCCCCTGAGGCGGTGGCATTTTCGGTGAAGATCGTCCTACTATATACCGCCTCCTCCGCCTCATAGCGCTCCGCATATCCGGCTAACATTCCTCCAAAGAGCGCCAGCATGGAGCTCCAGACCATTGGCATCAAATTCTGTTTCTTCATATCGATTAATTGTAAGCTTCTAAGTTATTCTCTGGATTAGAGGCTGTTGTTCGCCTCTAGGATATAGGGGGTGCCCAGCGTGATATACTGCACCATTAGGTCGGAGGTCGTCGCGCCAGCCCCCGAACCCGTGAGCACGGTATTCTCACCAGTTACGGTCTCAAAGGCGGTCGCCACTGCAGGAAGCGTGCGGAGCACATTCCAGTTATTATCATAGACCGTAGCGGTCGTGCCGCCCTCGTATTTGAGATACTCCCCGGGCTGCACGTCTCCCGTGACTGCCAGCGTCCCGGTCGTATTCAGAGTTATCAGCGGGTCCACCAGGGTGGTAGAGGTCTCCACGACGCGGATCACCACCTGCGGTACCTGCGCGGCGTTTGGATTACTCAGTACCATCTCGGTGCCCGCTGTGATCGACTGGAACCGTGGCACAGATCCCCACTCCTGCTCGATCTGATACAGCGCATCCTCACCGGAGGTTCGCCCCATGATCCGATGTGGGGTAAAGGTATATTGACCCGCCTCATTCTTACCCAGCACAGGCACATCCTCAGAGCGATAGTGCCCCCCAGTCAGCGTCGCTAGGCTGCCTAGATACGCGATGTCGTTGGCATGGATCACAGGTATTACCTCCTGCCAGTAGCCAAACAGCTCTAGCACGCCATCAATATTGCCATGAGCATCTACCACCTCCTGGTTAAACCCCTGCCCACTCTGCGGCACGGTCAGGGTCAGCCTCCCAGCCCCCAGTAATAGCCCATCCATCACGTGAAAGTGCGTATCGAGCATACTGGTGGCCAATGCCGGCTTCGTCAGGCTCTCTAGCCGTATCCCCACCTCCACTGGGAAATACGCATAGCTCGGGTCATCACGCGTGGCACTGAAGTTCTGCTCAAAGTGCGCCCCGATACTCTGCCCCACCCGGCTCGAAGTCGTCGGGTGCTCAATATAGCTATACGTCCGGTCAAATATATCCCGCTGCATCCATGGATTAATGTCATGAATCTCAGGGCCATCGAAGTGTAAGTGCCCCAGCTGCAGCTCATTCACAAAGTCCGCATACTCCTGGATCATCTCATCCATCAGACTATCTTCCTCTGCCAAATCATATTCAGGCGTATAGTTGACCCCATACGATAGATACACTCCCGCCACCTCAGAGGTAGCACTATGCGCGGCCGCTGTCGTGCCTCCATGCCCCCTGCTACAGCCCTCCAGCACCCATAGCGCATCATCAGTCCGCGTAAAGCTCCCAACATGCACGATCTCATCATTAATCCGCATGTAATCATTATAGAGAATCCCGCCCTGGTGCGCCGTAAACCCAATGTTCATGGCAATCGTCTCCCCCTCGTCCGGGCGAAAGTAGAGCGTCGTATCAGTCGCACTAGCCGCCTGATCCAGTGTCCCCGTCGCCCACGATGCTAATCGCGTATCCACTCCCGCCACAATCCGCTCTGGATCATTCAGCCCGATGCCATAACTCACACTGTGTAATCGGAGCGTAACCCCATGCTCACGCAGATACTGGGCATACGCCTTCAGATCCTCCTTCCCATTTGGGAACACCTCCGTATTCACATTCACGTGTGATGCCGTATTAGGCCAATACTCCCCCCGCCAAGTCAGGGTATGGAGATACACCCGCTTAATCCCCTGCGCGATCACATACTCATCCGTCAGCGCATAGAGCTCCTCTAGCGAGGCCGCCTCCATCTGCACAGACGTCATATCATTCATCTCCTCAGCATACGCCGTCACCCATGCCAGCACATCGGCCTCCGTCCAGCTCTCCTGCCCCCCAGGCTTTACCATATACCCCAGCGCGCTCTGCTCTGACCAAACCTCCGCCAGCACCGCATCCAGTGCCGTGCCTGTCAATGTCCCGTCAAACAGCACAATACTCCCTTTCTTCCCCTCATAGTGCTCCCCCCACAGATAGATCCACTCACAGTTCACATAACTACTCATTGGATAACGGTATGGATTCACATATGTTGTACAATCCGCCATCCCGTTCATAGAGAAGTGTCCCACATGCCGGTTCCCCTTGAGGTATAACTTCACCCCCCAATCACGCCCCGTCCCGATCCCCTCTGTCTCTACCAGATGGATCACCACATAATTATCATATGGCACGACCTGAAAGGTAAACTTCGCCTCCCCATTTGGATGCGTTAGCGTGACATATTCCCCATCCGTCACAATGTCCGTCAGCCGAGTCTCCACCATCTCATTATCCACAAACTGGTAGGAGAAGAATCCACTCTGCTCCCGGAACTGAAAGCGATCCACCCCACCTAGGACCAACGTCGCCGGACGCCCCTCCGCCGACTCAAACGTTAGCTCAGACTGCCCATGGGCGAATGGGATAAGGGTACAGAGCAGGAATAAACGGGTTATCAGATGTCGCAGTGTTTGGGTAATCATAGAGGATAGTAAGAGGTGGCCAGTATAAACTCACCTTCCCATCGCACAGAGCGTTACATCAGCATCGCAAACGCAGCATCTACAGACAGGAGAGTGATAGATGTGAACCTTCAATTCTACAAACGTGACTGCTCCATGTAGATAAATGCGATAGTGCTTTTAATTCATAAAACTTCTTTATTGCGTATATTTATGTTTACATTGAACGGAAAATATAATTTTTAATCTGTATGGAAAAAATACCTATACAGTTATATCAAACATTTTGATAGAGATCCCATGAGGGGGGGCGCAAAGTTCGGCGCTACCACGTTAAGTGAGCACGCGCAAGCGGAACGCCCCTACCTCGCGTAGCGGATCTGGTAACTCTGCCCGCCATTAAGCTTAGCGCGTAACTGGGGCTCTAGCGCACGGTGCTTCTCATGGAGAGTGACCTGCTGGAGCTGCGGTAAGCGGATCGGGCTAGGGAGGGTAAAGTTATTAATATCACTGAGGTCCAGATGGCTGACCTGTGCTTGGTCGAGGACTGCTAGGTTAAGCTCAGCATCTGAATACAGGTTCAACTTACGGAGGTGAATGTAGCTTAGAGGGCTAATCGTGAGGGTGTCCGTGCTCACGGCAAAGTCCGTAGGAGTCTTAATACTCATCTCCTCCTGCACAGGATCATAGTGGGCGCGGAACCCCTTGACCTTACGGTTATGGAGGTTTAGTAGCGCGGCGATGACCTCCGCATACCCAGTCATATCCGCCCGGGCATCCTGGTCATAGTGGATCACCTCTCCGATGAACTTACGCTGCGAGGTAGTAGCGTAGGGAGGCAGCTGGCGGACTTCATCGATAAAGGCGATGAGCTCCGCCTGCGTAGGGCGCTCTGTAGGCCCAAAGTTATACTCAGGTCTCATCCGCGCGAGGATGTAGCGCACTTCCATGAAGTTGTTCGCCCGGTCAGCCTGGTTTGCTAGGGCAGACGCGAAGTCCAGCTGAATCATCGCCGCGAGATTATCCCAAGCCTGGATTTGCTCATTGTCCTTAAAGAGAGCCAGCCCTTGGCGCGTCTTCTGCTGCGCTAGGGAGATCACCTCTACCGGGTTATCCGCCTTCGGGAAGACCTTCATGATGTCATCCTTAGCGGAGTCATAGTTCAGATCATGAATGTGCGCCGTCTTCATGATCGTCTCTAGCTCGGACGCCACAACCGTGGCCTGCTGCTCGTGCGTATTCCTCTCCTTATTCAGGCTCACGATCGTTAACAACGAGCCAATCCCCAGGATGACTGCCACCATACTCGCCAAAATCGCACGCGGATGCTTCCGCCCAAACAGTGCCAGCTCGCGGCCCAGCGAGGCCTGCTCCGCCTGCGTAGTGCTGCCCTGTAGGTAGCGAGAGACATCATTACGCATCTCCTCCACCGTGCTGTAGCGGCGCTGCGGCTCAGGTGCCAGTGCCTTCTCTATCACCGCCAGTAAGCTGGGGGAGAGCGTGGCTTTACGCTCCTGTAGCGGCGCGCGGTTATAGAGCCCCTTACGCGTCGCGCTCAGCATCTCATCCTCGCTCCCACTATAGGGAGCCTCACCGGTAAGGATAAAGTAGAGCATACAGCCCAGGGCGTAGATGTCAGTATACTCCGCCTTCTCCTCCTGGTTTACCTGCTCTGGAGCCATGAACCCTAGCGTCCCCTTAACCTGTCCGTATAAGGTGCCGCTCTGGGTGTGTATGAGGGGGGAGGCGATCTCTAGGCTCTCCTCATCATACCCATGCAGGAGCTTAGCGATGCCCCAGTCACAGACTAACACCTCATTATACTCACCGCATTGGATGTTCTCCGGCTTCAGGTCCAGATGGATCACCTGCTGCCGGTGAGCATGTGACATCGCATCACAAACCTTCAGGAAGATCTCTAGGAGGACTCTACTAGGCAGCCCCTTCTGCACGGCATCGACCAAGGTTTGGTTCGCCTTCAGATCCATGGTAAAGAATGGGCGCCCTTCATCATCCAGCCCCACATCATAGACCTTGATGATGTTCGGGTGCTGTAGAGACCCCGTCAGCCAGGCCTCATGGATGAGGTCATCATAGAACTCCTTCCCAAACCGCGCATGCAGCGTAGCATAGGCGACCTCCCGCTGCGTTTGATGATCCAGGCAGCACCAGACCTTCTTTAGAGCCCCCTCGCCGACTAAAGCCTGGCGCTCATAGCGTGCGGCACTCTCA
>CAYWAG010000088.1:0-4123 GCA_964455925.1 uncultured Verrucomicrobiales bacterium
CCCCAAAATAATCTGCGTAAATCGGCGTAATCTGCGGGTAAAAAATGTCGTGTAGTGTGTCTGCGGGTAAAAATATCCTATCACTTCACCTGGATAGTTACAGTTTTTCGAACAATAAAAGCCTGACTTTTCAATCTTCTTTGCGCCTTTGCGGTTCAAAATCAACTGCGGAGTTAAGGTTGGTGACGGCGAGACGCCGTCACTCC
Source organism: uncultured Verrucomicrobiales bacterium (assembly GCA_964455925.1). GTDB lineage: Bacteria > Verrucomicrobiota > Verrucomicrobiia > Verrucomicrobiales > Akkermansiaceae > WTJZ01. The sequence goes on from CAYWAG010000088.1 coordinate 207, forward strand.
CCTACCTTGTGACCGCTTTCTGATTTCACCTGAACAGTTACGATCGTCCTGAATTTTTCGCTGTATTTTGAGATTGCGTTTTAGGTGGAACTGTTCATGATGACTGGATGCGCTTTCTTGGGCTTATTTTATTTGTTTTATGTGTAAATTCGGCGTTTGCTTATACGGATTGGTGGCGTGTGGGGTGGACGATGGGTCGAATACCCCGTTCTTGACTGAAGATGGGGTGCAGAACGCCGTTACGGTGGATAGCGCGACGGTGCGTGATGATGCCTTTTACCTGCCAGGGACGTATGCGACGGTGGGGGAGGTGCTGGAGGCAGAGCCGGAGGAGAACTTTGAGCGGGCGCTGTCGAGCTGGAGTGATGTGGTGACAGAGGGGGATGTGCGTAATGTGATCTACTTTACCCTGACGGCAGCGCAGATCGCCGCCGCGAACGAGGTGCTGTGTGAGGTGCAGCTCATCTGGGGAGGCGCGAATGAGGGGGATGATACGCATGTGGTCGAGGTCTCTCTAAATGGGACGGTGCTCTATACCTCGCCGGAGTTTGAGAATGGGCGTGATATGCTGGTGACGGTGCCTGCTGATGCGCTGAACGTGGGGGCGAACGCCTTAACGGTCGAGCGCGTGGGCGGGTCGCTGCGTTCTTGGGTACACTTTGACACTGTGGCTATGGTGGCGCAGAACCGGTCTGTAGTGGATGGGGATGCGGATGGAGCCTCTGACGACTGGGAGAGCCTAGTGGGGACGGATCCGACGCTGGATACGGATGCTCCGCCGGCGTGGGGTGGGGCAATAGGGCTGAACTTTGTCAGTGGCTCCTACCCTTATGTGGGGCGCTGGGCGGTCAATGAGGTCAACGGATGGGTTCCGCAGCTACACTGGAACCATACGGTGCCTCTCCGCCAGTGGGGATATGCCACGGCAGAGGAGATGCTGACAGAGACGGAGGACTCTGTGCCGGCGGGGGTGCTGGTGGACTCCAGCGGGGCAGAGGTGGCAGGAATGGGAGTGAGTTACACCCATAATGGCTGCTACACGACGACGAACTCCGGGACCCTGGCGGCACAGATGATGAATGGCTTCCTGAACTCGCATAATGATGCGCCGGTGCGCATAGAGCTCACGGGCATCCCCTATGCGAACTATGATGTCTATGTCACGGTGGCGACGGATTATGACGGCCCTACGCTCACATTACGTACGAATGAGGACGCGGCGACGGATACGACGGTTTCGCCCTTATCGGTCATGCCTTACCGTGAGTTTATGCTGCGTGAGCGCACGGCGAACGCACGCCCACGCTTTACGAATATTGTCAGGCTGCAGGCACAGACGGGCAGCTCCTTAGTGATCGAGGGGATTCGCCCTGCTACGCAGACAGGCGGGATCGCTGCGATTCAGGTGGTGGATCTGGATGCGGATGCAGATGGGGACGAGCTACCGGACTGGTATGAGCTACGGCATGGGCTGTCCATGGTGTCAGATGCAGACGCGGAGGTGGACCATGATGGGGATACCCTTACCTCGCTGGAGGAATACACGCTGGGCACAGATCCTCGGAATGCAGATACAGATGGCGATGGGCTGAGCGACCTAGTGGAGACTGGATCTGGCGTATGGGTGAGTGTGTCCGATACGGGGACGGATCCACTGTGGGCGGATACGGACGGGGATGGCGTCTCTGATGGGGTGGAGGTGCTGTCACATATTACCAGCGACCCGCATTTGACTGATACGGACGGCGATGGTCGCGATGATCGGGATGAGGTGCTAGAGGGGACAGACCCTCGCTCCGCGCGGACGCATGAGGATAACCAGCCTGTGAATACCGCCGGCTCTCTGGTATGGGAGCTACCAAACATGCAGTTCGTGTGGGATCATGAGAAGGTGGCGACCCAGGATTGGCAGCGCACGTACCTCTTCCGCGCCGTGGTCTATAATGAGGGCGAGCCGAATGTCTCTAGCTGGACGACGTTGCAGATGGGGCTGCAGGTCTATGATGAGACTCAGGTCAGCCCCTACTTCATGACCGAGGACTCAACGGGGTTCTCCCGTGCGGGCCAGCCTTATGACTTATGGAATACGGATACGAGCGTGGATCTGCGCGCTGCGCTCGGGTTCTCTGGCGTGGGGAGTATGGATATTTCTGACCCGCTGACCTTCCGCCTACAGGCGACAGCAGGGGACACGGGCATCGATGACTGGACGCTGACCTACACGATCACGAACGAGACCTCTGGCGAGGTCATCTCTACCCAGACAGAGGTCGATGTGACTGCGGTGTCCTCCATCAGCGCGGGGCTGGCGCAGTGGCAGGTGAACGCCACGTATGACCGTGCGGTGACATATAACCTCCATAATGGGCTGAGCTTCTACCAATACGGAACGAGCCTGGAGCAGTCCATCGCTGGTGCCCTAGATACTGACCTGGACGGGATGCCAGATGCGTGGGAGCTAGCCTATGCGCTGGATGTGAATGATCCCAGCGATGCGACGACGGATCTGGATGGGGACCTGTTGGATAATGTGACGGAGTGCCGCATCGGGACGCATCCTAGGCTCGCGGATACGGATGGCGATAACTTTGATGACCGCACGGAGCTACAATGGTTTACCGACCCCACGGATAGTGAGAGTATGCCCCAGCTGCTGACCGCGGCAGAAGCCGCGACCGATGACCTGGATGGATCTGGTCTCCCAGATGCATGGGAGCACCGCTACCGGGCACATGGTCTGACTGCCAGCGAGGATGCCGATGGCGATGGACGGTCGAACCTAGAGGAAGCCACAGAGGGGACTGATCCCTTTGATGCTGCCTCCCGTAAGAAAATCGCGCTGCAACGCACGGAAGGGGGACGCCTAGAGGTGCGCTGGGATATGCCTGTGGAGCATAAGCAGGTTACGCTGATGCACGCTACGGAGCTGGTGAATGGGGTCAGTGATTGGTCAGAGCAGGGGACGATCCCGACCGTGGACGGGACAGAGCTCTGCGTGGAGATCGACCCAAATGCAGCGGATGAGGGGGCTGATGGTGAACCGGCAGAGTCACCGACGCGTCAGTTCTTCCTAACGGTGACTTCTAGCCCCGACTCTGATGCCGATGGGGTGAGTGATTACGATGAGGCATTGATCGGGGCAGACCCGCTGGCTAGCGGTAGTCTGGGGCGTGCGATCCTCGTGGACTCTGATGGGGACGGAGTCCCAGATACAGAGGCCAGCGGTGACTACGCAGCGCTGCGCCGTCTGTATGGAAACCAATCCACGCTGGCAGAAACAGGGAGCATAGAGGCTGGTGAGGCCTCGCTAGAGGAGGCTGCCCGCTTCCTCATGTATTCCTCCTTTGGCCCTACAAAGGAGAGCATCCAAGAGGTGCGGAACCTCGGGTATGAGGGCTGGATCGATGCCCAGGTGGCACTCCCCGCCACCATGCCGTCGGACTACATCGACGAGATCGTGGAGGACTTCTATGGCCCCCGCGTAAAGCTCCACACTTACTCCTATAATGCAGACTCAAACTTCCTGAACGGGCATAACTTTATGACCGCCTTTGCCCGGGCAGCCATTCAGGGGGAGGACCAGCTGCGCCAGCGGGTCGCCTTTGCGCTCAGTCAGCTCCTAGTGGTCTCGCGCAATGAGGCTACGCTGAATGGCGCGCTCTACGGCATCAGTGATTACTACGAGATCTTCCTGAACCATGCCTTTGGGAACTATAAGGACATCCTGCGCGAGGTCACCTACCACCCTGCCATGGGGCGCTATCTCTCCCATGTGGGGAACCAGCCACCCGCGCCGGAGATTAACCGCTACCCAGATGAGAACTATGCCCGTGAGGTGCAGCAGCTCTTTAGCTTTGGGCTGTGGGAGCTGAACATGGATGGCTCCCGTGTGCTGGATGAGGCGGGCGCCCCGATCC
>CAYWAG010000088.1:4133-6619 GCA_964455925.1 uncultured Verrucomicrobiales bacterium
GATCACCGAGTCTGCGCGCGTGCTGACGGGGTTCTGGTATGGGGGGAACCCTTGGGGCAGTGGTGGCTGGCAGGACATTGACTTCCGCTCGCCCATGGATATCCATGTGAACTACCACGACTTTGGCGAAAAGACCCTCGTTAACGGCATGGTCGTGCCCGAGCGTGAGCCGACCCTAGAGAACGCCCAACAAGACGTGGAGGACTTCCTTACCGCCATCTTTTATCACCCCAGCACCGCGCCCTTTATTAGTAAGGCGCTCATTCAGTTCCTGGTGACGGATAACCCTACCCCTGGCTACGTGCAGCGTATCGCAGAGACCTTTGCCGATAATGGCGAGGGCGTGCGGGGGGACCTAGGGGCAGTGGTAAAGGCTATCCTCCTAGATACAGAGGCCAGCACCTCCACCCTCGCTGCCGAGGATGTCAGCCGAGGTAAGCTGCGCGAGCCTGCGATCCGGATGATGCATGCAGCCCGTATCCTGGGGCTGGGTCAGCATGAGGGACTGCTCTGGTGGGACTGGGGCACCTTCGGTGATGTGAGCTTCCAGGAGCCGATGGCATCGCCAAGCGTGTTTAACTTCTACCGTCCAGACTACGCCGGCCTCGGAGACCTCCGTAATAACAGCCTCAGTGGACCCGTCTTCCAGATCACGAACAGTTACACCACCGTCTCCTTCCCTAACGAGCTGTGGGATACCATCGATAATGGGTTTGAGAACTGGATCTACTACAGCTTTGCCCCTGACTTTAAGGAATACCTCTCCATCGCTACGGATGCAGAGCTGCTGGTGGACTACGTGAACCTGCTGTGCTGTGCCGGTCAAATGTCCGCCACTACGCGCAGCACCATCCTGCAGACCGTGAATACCCTCTCCGAAAGCGATCTAGGGGGACGCGTAAAGGTCGCCATCTACCTCGGCCTCATGTGCCCAGAAGGTGCCGTCCAAAAGTAATTTCCTCCCGTCTTATTCACTCCTCTCCTTATTCCTCATGAAGTTTACTCGTCGTCAATTCCTCGGCCAAGCGGCCTGTGCCTCGCTGGCTAACACCTCCATCATGTCCACCCTGCTCAGCCTAAAGATGGCGAACAAGGCTGTGGCGCAGACCGCAGAGAACGCTACTGACCGTAAGACCCTGGTCTGTCTCTTCCTCCACGGAGGGATTGACTCCTATAACATGCTGGTGCCTAACGATGCGCGCTACACGGACTATGCCGCCTCCCGCACGGATCTCGCACTCTCCCAGGGCTCGCTCCTGCCCCTGAGCCAGCGGAGCCTCGCCGGTGGCATTCTGGGGGATAGCACGCTCTATGGTCTGCACCCGAGTATGGGGGAGCTGCAATCCCTCTTTAACGGGCTAGCCCCAGGAGCGGAGGACGAGCAACGCCGCCTCGCCTACATCACGAACCTAGGCACCCTCATCGAACCCACGACCATGGCGGAATACCAGAGCGGGAGCGTGCAGATCCCTAAGGCGCTCTTCTCCCACAGCGACCAGATCGAGCAGTGGCAGACCGCCCTCCCGCAGGGCGGCACGAACCTCACCGGCTGGGCCGGGCGCATCGCCGATGTGCTCCATGATACCGCTAATGCGGATAAAACTTCCATGTCGATCTCCTTCTCCGGGAACAACACATTCCAGGTAGGAAACACGACCCAGCAGTTCGTCATGACCCCAGGCGGTGCCCTGACCTTTAGCGATGCCGGGCAGTCGGACTCCTGGCACCCCGCAGTCGCTAAGAACGTGGGGCTCAACACCCTGCTGGATCAGGAATACGCTAACCTCATGGAGACCGCCTTTGTCCAGCTCACGGAGAGCAGTGTGGAGCAGCAGCAGTTTGTCCAGGGGGAGTTCGACTCCTTTGATGATAACTCCGTCGCCACAGCATTCCCTAACAGCTGGCTAGGACAGCAGCTCTACGGCGCGCTTAAGACCATCGCGCTCCGCGAGCAGCTCGGGCTGACCCGCCAGACCATCTTCGTCTCCATGGGCGGCTGGGATCACCACTCAGAGCTACTGGACACGCAATCCGGCATGCTCGCCGCGCTCAGTCCTGCCATGTCCGCCTTCCAGCTCGCGCTAGAGGAGCTAGGTCTGCAGGACAGCGTCATCACCTACACCGCCTCTGACTTCGGGCGCACCCTCCGCTCTAACGGGCGTGGCACGGACCATGCCTGGGGCGGAAACCAAATGGTGATGGGCGGCCCCGTCAACGGCGGGCAAGTGTATGGCACCTTCCCAGACCTCCTCCTAGACGGCAGTGACGACGTCGGGCGCGGAGGCCGCCTGCTCCCCACCACCCCCATCGATAACCTCTTCGGCGAGCTCCTCCACTGGTTTGGCGTCTCCACCACTGACATCCACACCATCCTCCCGAACTACGCTAACTTTAACCCCGGCTCCGACCTCCCCATCGGCTTCCTCAAGACCTAACTCACATTACGGCGATAACCGTGGCATGCCCATCTTGGGCATGAACGCCAG
>CAYWAG010000089.1:0-4458 GCA_964455925.1 uncultured Verrucomicrobiales bacterium
CCCACCCTTGACTCATATTCCACTGCATTACCTCCAGCCAGCTCATTTCCGCACCATAGCACTCTCTCTGGCCTCTCTCCTAGCCTTTTTTCGCCCACCCTTACATTCCTTATAAAAAAACCGTGAGACTCATCTCACGGCTCAACATCTCTCGGTTAGAAGAGACAGGTGGTGTGGGTTCAGAGACCTCCTGAGGCCCCCTCAGGCAAGACGGCCTTTATCCGATCCGGTAGGTAATACGCGCCTTGGTAGTGTCATAGGGAGACATTTCCATTTTGACACGGTCACCGATGACGAGACGGATGAAACGCTTACGCATCTTGCCGGAGATGTGAGCGAGGACTTCGTGTCCACTGTCCAGCTTCACCTTGAACATAGTGCCAGCAAGGACCGAGCTGATCGTGCCCTCGATCGAGACGGCCTTATCACTGTTCGTTTCTGGCTCTTCGAATCTTCTGCGGCGTCTGGTGTTCTTGCCGCCACGTCTTTTGGAGTTGTTAGGGTTCTTAGCGATAGGTCAAATACGGGTTAGAGTTGAGCTAAGTATAGTAGCACAGGGGGATGACAATAGAAAAGATTAAAAATCGGAGATATTCACAGAAAAAGGCATTGACAGAAAAAGGAGCCTCCCCTTATGTTCCTCCTCCCTATGCCACATCCTGCGATGCGGCTCTCGGGGGAACTTCTATCGAAAATTTAATGAAAACATTCTCAGCAAAACCAACTGACATCAACCGCAAGTGGTACATCATTGATGCTACTGACAAGGTTGTCGGCCAAGTCGCCGTAGAAGCCGCTAACCTCCTACGTGGTAAGCATAAGCCAATCTTTACTCCTCACGTTGATACCGGTGACCACGTCGTCATCATCAATGCAGAGAAGGCTGTCTTCACTGGTAATAAGGAGTGGCAGAAGATCTACACCAGCTACTCTGGTTATGTCGGTGGTCTTAAGGTTGAGACTCCACGTAAGATCCGTGCTCGCCGCCCAGCTCTTATCCTAGAGAGAGCAGTCAAGGGAATGATCCCTAAAAACCGTCTCGGTAGCGCTATCTCCTCTAAGCTCCGCGTTTACGCTGGTGAAGAGCACCCTCACGCGGCACAGCAGCCAGAAGTTTACGAAGTTAAGTAACCCCTCATCTTTCACACATCATGTCTGAATCAACAAAGTCCTACAGTGCTACCGGTCGTCGTCGCACATCCGTAGCCCGTGTCACTATCTCAGAAGGCACAGGCCAAGTAGAGGTCAACGGTCTTCCTTTCGAGGAATACCTTCCTACTATCCCTCTCCAGAACGAACTCCTTGCGTCCTTCCAAGCTGTAAACCTCGTCAACAAGTTTGACGTAAAGGTCTATGTGAAAGGTGGTGGTATCAAGGGGCAAGCAGGTGCCATCAAGCTTGGTGTTGCTCGTGCGCTCATTCTTCATGATCCTGAGCTCCGCCCTCTGCTTAAGGACGCAGGCCTCCTCCGCCGCGACCCTCGTATGAAGGAGCGTAAGAAGGCTGGTCAACCAGGTGCTCGTAAGGCATTCCAGTTCTCCAAGCGTTAATCCCGCTGTCAGAATATTTTCGAGAAAACCACACTGTGTATGCAGTGTGGTATTTTTGTTGTCCCCCTTCCGCTTTTTATTGGTTGTGCCGCAGCCATCCGGAGCACGGAGACCTACCTCCGCCCGAGTAAGGTGAAGGAGCGAGTTTTTCCTAGAGAGGTATCGCAACCAAGGTAGGAGCGCCAGCTTCCCTGCTGGCACTGGGCTTTAACAGGCATCCCTGCCTGATTAAGCGGAAGGGGGGACTTCAGTCCCCCTCGTCTCTTATCTGGGGGACGTGGCTTGGGGTGAAGAGAAGTTCCTGTTCTGCTTATCTCTCTTTCATGTGAAGTCCCTGGTTTTGGTCTGAGGCGTGAGTGAGAGAGGGGTGTTTCGTCGCAGCGCGCCCTGTGCTGAGTGAACATTAGGGGCGACCGGTTTTCTCGGCGAGAAAACCCTACCGTGACTCCCCTTTGATGCGAAAGATCTTGATAATCGAATCAAATTCGTGTTTAATATGATTCGATTAAAGGCGATAAGCGAATCATGAAGTATTTTCCGGACCTATGCGGATCAGCTCAATGTCCGTCAACATGAGGTGCTTAGCAGGCTGTTTAGAGAGGGGAGAGCACGTCTCTCTCTACCGCTCTCGCGTAAGCCTTACATGAAGATGGCTGGAATCACGGCGACTGCCACAGCGACCCGAGATTGGAACGACCTCTGCGCCAAAGGCATCCTGACGCGAACGGAGGGGAAGGGGAGGACGCAAAGTTACTTGGTCGTATATGAGGCGTAGCGATAGCGGAAGGGGGACTAAAGCCCCCCTCCGCTGGGATAGGTATTGTCTGCGGGGGGAGCGTGTGCCACGGTAGAGGAGATGGTATTGATCATGATTCTAATAGGGGCACTGTTGCTCTTTTATACTCGCCTCTTGCCGGTGCTGTTGCCATGATCGCGCTATGGTAGACTCTCAAATCACGGTGCAGGTGCTGGAAGTGCTGGTGCCCTTTCGGTTCAAGTATGGCCATGCGAAGGCGCAGCATCAGGGCGTAAAGATGGTGCTCTGCATCGCTAGAGATACCGAGGGACGCGAGGGACTGGGCGAGGCCGTGCCGCGCGCTTATGTGACGGGGGAGTCCACGGAGTCAATCATGGCGGATATTCCTGAGATTGTGGCTCAGATGCAGGGCAGTGGTGAGGAGGATCTGATGCGCCTTTTCTGCAGCATCGAGGCAGCGCGGCCACAGGCGGTGCCGGCGGGAGCCTTTTGCGCTCTGGATCTAGCCCTCAGTGATCTGCGTGCCCAGCAGCAGGAGCGTCCTCTGTTCGGTGGCGAGGAGCTGACCTATACGGCTTCCATCGGGATGTCCCATGGCTCTAAGCTCCTGTCCCAGCTCTTACTCTATAAGGCCATGGGGCTGCGCCAGTTTAAGGTGAAGGTGGGGGATGAATATGATGATGCCCGCGTGCGGATGATTCGGCGCGTGCTGGGGCGCGAGGTGCTCCTGTTCGCCGATGCGAATGGAGCGTGGGAGCGGGAGGAGGCGGTCGAGCGCATCGAGCGGCTGGTGGCGCAGGATGTGTGGGCGGTGGAGGAGCCTCTGCGGATCCTGCACCCCACGGAGCGTCGGACGCCCAGTGGGCAGCTTTGCCGGGGGGAGGAACTTACAGATGAGCACTTAGCCGCGAACGCTTGGGTGCAAGAGCGCGTGCCGGTGCCGCTGATCGCAGATGAGAGCCTGATTTCGCTCCCAGGGGCGCAGCGGATTATAGAGGCGAAGGCCTTTGGGCTGTTTAATGTTCGGCTCTCTAAATGCGGAGGCTATGCCCGGAGCCAGCGGTTCGCGGCTCTGGCACAGGAGGCGGGACTTACCTACTCACTAGGCGCGATGGTGGGCGAGAGCCCGATCCTCGCCAATGCTGGCACCGCTCTAGGCGCGACCCTGCGCGAGCAACGCTATATCCAAGGGCACTCGCACCGCTTATTACATCGAACGAGCTTTGTCGACGGGGCACCAGTACTGCGCCGTGGGGGACGCTGTCAGCCGAACTCCGGACGTGGCGCGGGGCTACGGCTCCACCACAAGGCCCTCGCTCCCCTTATTCAGAAACGCCTCGATCTTACTCTCTAATACATTCCCTCTCTATGGACTCGACCCCTTATAACATCATTCTCCTCGCTGGAGGCACCGCTCCCACCCTCACTGATGGCACGGGCGTGGATGAGAAAGCCTCGCTTACCATTCATGATCAGCCTATGCTCCAATGGGTGGTCAATGCCTTTCACCACAGCCCCGAGGCTGGGAACATCGTGGTCGTGGGGGCCGATAATCTGGATAAGCTGCGCTGTATGCAATACGTGCGCAAGCGCATCACGCAGGGCCTCAGCGTGGTGCAGAACCTACTGCATGCGGTGGGGTATGTGAAAGCCCGCTTCTATAAGGGAGAGCCAGACCATCAGGGCTACATCATCTCCTTTGGTGATACCGTCTTCCTGACGCCAGAGATCGTCACCGATACCCTGCGCGCGATCCGCGAGGCCGATGCCGACATCGTGCTACACTACGTCGAGCGGCAGACCTTTGTAGAGGCGGGCCTTCCGGCAGAGCGCACCTACATCCCCATCGGAGGGAAGGAATACACGGGCACTGGTATTTACTACGTGCGAAAGTTCTCCAAGGTCTTCTCCAGCCTTAACGAGCTGGTAGAGATGCGCAAGCAGCGGAAAGACCCCAAGGGCATCCTCCGCGTAATCGGCTGCGAGGGCGAAGACTTTCCCGCCATCGAGGCCGCCCTCAGCGCGCGTCTAGATGCCAAGGTGCGCATCCTCATCTCCCCGCACGCCGGCATGGGCATGGATGTCGATAAACCCGCAGACTACCGCCTGGCCCGAAAGATTCTTCCTAGCCCCGACACGGACGAGCTGTAA
>CAYWAG010000089.1:4558-6613 GCA_964455925.1 uncultured Verrucomicrobiales bacterium
ATATACAACTCGACCAGCACTAATTGAGTCAAAATGAGATCTTCCCCCTGGTTCACGATGAAACTCTTAGCCTTCTCATGATGAGGGGAGTCTGGATCCGCCGCATAAACCAACAGGTTGGTGTCGACAGAAATACTCATAGTCCCCCCTTAAGCTCGATAGCCTCCACCTCAGCTTTAATATCCTTTGGGTCCATCAAATATCCCCCGCTACCACGTAAAACAGGGAACTCCCACTGATCGGCAGGAAGATCATCTTTCACTGTTATTAAGTAAGCCTCCGCAGCTCTGCGTAAAAGCTCTGCCAGAGACCAATCTTTCTTACTGGCAACGTCTTTTAGATCCTTGTATAGAGGATCGGGGAATTGAATTTGTGTTCTAGTCACGTGTAAATAATACACCTACATCATTTTAATGTGAAGGGAGATGTAAGCTAAAAAAGTATCGGGGTCACAATATTGGGGGCAGGCATGGAGTCATGGCGTCTCGCCATGAAAGGGATGCCGGCCTTCTAGGCCGGTGTGGGTGGGAGCAGCTATTTTTATAGGGCGTGTATCCGACGAGGCAGGATGCCTCTTTTCCCATTCATGGCGGGGACGCCATGACTCCATGTTTTTTTCTGGAGGGGAATTTATCCGTAATGGGTATTAGTTTTCTAGTCGCCGAGCTCCCCACCGACGGGCTTTGGGATGAGGCATGAATAAAATTAATCGAAAAGCATGAATGCATTAAATCCGCTTATTCTGAAAGTTGGCACGGAGGTAGCTTACAGGAGGTGCTAACAACACAATAATTTTATGGCTGACTCCTCAAAAGATAAAATCAAGTACGGTATCCTCAAGGTGATCGATGTCAGTGGGTTCAAGGTTTTTGATCCTCCTGTGCGTCTCCTCTTTGGTGAAGAACCCCAGAAGCAGATTCGTGACATTGGTCGCTACATGCTTCTGCCTATTATTTTCTGTCTCGGCTGTGTGGCGATCTGGAACGTGATGGGGCCGCGTCACAAGACGAAGTCCGGTGAGGTGCCTACCCCAGGTAAGGTGATTAGTGCTGGTAAGGACAGCCTCCGCTTCCACGAGAAGGAGATTGAAAAGGAGGTCGCCTTCCTATCCTCTGGTGAAGAACGTCAGAGCCTCATCGCCTCTGTAGAGGCTAAGCAAGCCGAGCTCGAGAAGGAGTATGCGGCGCTACAGAAGGAGTCTGACGAGATCGGCGCAGCTGCTGAGAAGGCTACACAAGAAGCGATCGCACCTCTTAACGAGAAGTACGACACGCTCAAGGCACAATACAAGACAGCGCAAACGACCCGTAAGGAAGAGATTGCTGCCCTTTCCGACAAGGTCGCTGCCAAGCAGGCTGAGTCCTCTGCCCTTATTGCTGCAGTGAGAGCTGACGCAGCGCAAACTACTGCTGAGAAGAGCGAGCTTAAGGTCATCAAGACTGAGATCAACGACATCCTCTCCAATCCTCCTAAGGAAGTAAAAGAGGCACAGCTCGCTGCTAACAAGGTAGCCGATGAGATCCAGCACTCTAAGAAAGAACTCTCCTACCTTACTACAGGTAACCGCTCTGAGAAGAAAGCAGGCCTCCTAGAGAAGGCTGCTACTGCCGAGGCTGCTCTTGCGACCCCTGCCGATGGCAAAGACGCACTTAAGCAAGCGAAGTCCGTTGTCTCTAACAACGATAAGGCTGAAGCTACTGATGCACAGAGTTACCCACGGGCTGCTTCTATCGTGTGGCAGACCTACCGTTCCCTCCTCACCGTAATCGTTGGATTCGTGATCGCCGCAGTGATCGCCATTCCTGTCGGGATCATGTGTGGTCTGAACCGCATCGTGATGGCATGTCTTACCCCGATCATCTCCATCTTCCGTCCAGTATCTCCGGTAGTATGGCTCCTGATCTTCCAGATCGTCGTTGGTGCCTTCTTCCCAGATCCAGAGAAGCACCCGCTCTTCGTCTTCCTGAACAGCAGCGCGAACCCACTCAGCTACTTCGCAGTGAACCCAGCGATGATCTTCTCTGCCTGCACCGTAGCAATGTGTGCCCTCTGGCC
>CAYWAG010000090.1:0-6606 GCA_964455925.1 uncultured Verrucomicrobiales bacterium
ACATCGCTGCATACGGTCCAGACAACCACCTTCGTCTCACCGGTCTTCACGAGACACAGTCCATCGACAAGTTCTCTTGGGGTGTTGCTGACCGTGGTGCTTCCATCCGTGTTCCACACAGCTTCGAGCAAGCTGGCTGGAAAGGTTACATCGAAGACCGTCGTCCAAACTCCCAAGGTAACCCATACGCCATCGCAGCGCGTATCCTTCAGACCATCCAAGAAGTGGCGTAAGCCCACTTCAGGACTTGTGTCTTGATAAACAAAAGCCCTCGACCTACTCAGTAGGCGAGGGCTTTTTCCTTTCACAAGCGTAACTTCAGGTGGGGCTTAGCTGAGTAATCTAAAGGCATCTATGATGTCAAATGCCTCATTACACAGACCATGACAGATGGTTTACTATTCAGGTGGCGCTGAAGGAGTGGTTAACCGCGAAAGACGCTAAATTGCGCTAAAATGGACTGGGCTGATTACATGATCAAAGCGAGGTCTCTTGTAGCTTGCTTTAAGGAAAGCGTAGGTGCAACAGGGCGAGTAGGCGTTAATTCTGTGAACTCTTGCTCTGTGACTATTCTGGTTCACTCTAATATGCTCGCGTGGCACGTATTACGATGATGCACTCCCATGCAGGTTTGAGTTCCTCTCTTTTTTAGTATTAGCGGTAAAAAATGTCGTGCAAGTGTGTCGCGGGGACTAAAGTCCCCGTTCCGCTTCTCCTGCCTTGCTGAGTTCATACCCCTTCAGCTCGTGGACTCTGCCTGTTACTTCGCCCCAGTTCAGCTGAGTGGTGGTAAAGATCGCTTGGGCGTCGGAGGGGAAGGCCTGGAGGAGAGCCAGCCGGCGGCGGGCATCGAGCTCGCCAAAGACATCGTCGATCAGGTAGAGGACTTCTGCCCCTGGGTGGGACTGGAGGAGGTACCCCTGCCCCAGACGGAGGGCGAGGGCGAGCGTGCGCTGCTGTCCCTCACTGGCAAAGTCTGCGGCGGGGCGCTGGTCCACGAGCACCGAGAAGTCATCGCGGTGCGGCCCTACCGTGGTTTGGCGGAGGGCACGGTCAGCATGAAGACTGGCGGGAACACCCATGCTGAGCGCCTCTGCAGAGGGCTGGTAGGCGATGGAGAACTGCTCGGCATCCGCCGAGATCGTATGATGCGAGAGCGCGATGTGTGGGAGGAGGTCTGTGATGATGCGCTGACGATAATCTACGAGGGTTTGCCCGTGTGTGATGAGGAGGTCTGTAAAGGCGGCAAAGGAACGCTCGTGGCTGCGTTGCTCCTTTAGCAGGGCATTGCGCGAGCGGAGCGCCTTTGTGTAATCGCGCAGGGATTGGGCATAGTGGGGGCTGAGCTGGCTGCCGATGGCATCCAGATAGCGGCGACGACGCTCGCCAGAGCCACGCACGAGGTCGAGGTCGCGGTTTTCCATCCACACGATGCGGGGGCTATGCGCGAGGTAGTCCCGTTTTTTGATCGGTGCTCCATCCAGGGAGAGTCCGAACTTCCGGTCTTGGTACACCGCCTTATACAGTCCGCTATCGGTCTGTAGCGCCACGCCACAGCCATCAGCGCCTTCACGGACAATGTGGCGCTGCCGTGAGGCACGCGGTGACCCCAGGCGCGCGGCGACCGCGATCGCCTCCAGCAAGCTGGTCTTCCCCTGCGCGTTCTCACCTGTGAGATAGATACGGGGTGCCCCTAGCTCCAGGGCGAGCGCCCGAAAGCAGCGAAAGTCGATCACACGGAGAGACTGGAGCACAACACGGATGGGGGGATAAGCAGTTAGCGGTGGAGATCGTGCACCGTTTGGAGGTGCTTCACGGGAGCGGGGTGCACGCAGTCGAGAAAGGTTTGCCCGTAGCGCTTAGTAACAATGCGGCTGTCCAGCAGGAAGATCTTACCCTGATCCTTACCAGAGCGGATGAGACGCCCGATGCCCTGGCGGAACTTGAGGACCGCCTCCGGTAGGGAGTAGTCCATGAACGGGTTCCCGCCCTTCTGCTCGATGTCCTCCAGCCGCGCCTGCACGACGGGGTGGCTGGGTACCTCAAAGGGCAGCCGCGCGATGATCACATTGCTCAGGGAGTCCCCTGGCACGTCCACGCCAGTCCAAAAGCTATCCGTGCCTAGCAGCACCCCGTTCTGTGCGTTGCGGAACCCTTCCAGCATGGCTTGGCGGGGCTGCCCCTGCCCCTGCACGAAGCACTCCCAGCCTTGCTGGTCACAAAGGCGGCGCACTTGCTCCGCCACCAGAGTCATGTCACGATAACTGGTAAAGAGGATAAAGGCACGCCCCCCGCAATACTGCAGGAACGCCAGGATCCAGGTCGTGAGCTCGGTGCTGTAGTCCCGGCTCTTAGGCTCGCACATCCCGCTCGCCACATACGTCTGCATCTGGCGGCGTAGGTCAAAGGGGCTACCGACCATAAGCTCAGAGGAATGCTCTGCCCCTACGCGGCGCTTAAAGTACCCCAGATCCTCACTCCCCACTGCCAGCGTCGCGCTGGTCATGATAGCGCTGCGCTTACGGGTAAAGAGCACCGTGCGCAGACGATCCGCAATGTCGATAGGCGCGGAGCGTAGCGTCATACTGCCATAGTCTCCGCGGGCAGGCTCCGCCCAATACACCGCCTGCTCATCCTCCATATCTAGGAATTGCGCGACCCCGGTCTGCATGTCACCTAGACGGCGTAGGGTCTCCGTAAGCTCGGCGGTGAGCATCTCATCCTCCGTCTCCTCGCTGAGCTCGCCCAGAGAGAGACGCAGCCGCTGCAGGGGAGCACCGATCGTGTTAGGCACGAGGTCGGGATCGTTCACGCGCACCTCGCCGGGCATCCGCTGCCCCGTTAGGTGCTCTCCGTCTGGGAAGAGAGCCTCCGTCACGTTGTCAAAGAAGTGCCCCACCTGTGCTGTCGCCTCCTCTACATGCTGGGCTAGGTCTAAGCGCTGTGCCTTCTGCAGCAGTCCCTTCTTACTACGGGTGTTAAAGATCTTGTTCAGCTCCGCCCGCATACCACCGGCACTGATGTTCAGCCCCAGCTGCTTAGCGGCGACATTCTCGATGGTATGGGCCTCATCAAAGACCGCGAAGTCACGGGCAAAGAGGAACCCCTCGGCATCGCTGTCCTGCTCTATATCGAGCAGTGAGAAGAAGAGGTTATGGTTAAGGATCACGACCTGTGAGTCGTTAGCGCGCTTACGCGCCTCTTGGTAATGGCAGCGGCCAGACGGGCCGCAGCGCTTCTGCGAGCACAGATCTGGATCACTACAGACCTGCTGCCAGACCTTATAGGAGGGCTTAAAGTCGAGGTCAGACAGCGTCCCGTCCTCCGTCCCCTGTGACCAGTCGTAGATCCGCTTCAGCTCCATCGCCTCTGAGGAGGTAAAGAGATCCCCCTTCCCCTGTAGCGCACGGGTCAGACGCACGGGGCAGAGATAGTTTTGGCGCCCTTTCAGGAGGGTGTAGCGTAGTGGCACCCCCAGCAAGCGTGCCGCCAGGGGGACATCCTTATGCAGGAGCTGCTCCTGTAGATTAATCGTATGCGTGCTCAGCAGGCACTTCTTGCCCGACTTCAGCGCATACTTAATGCTGGGGATCAAATACGCCAGACTCTTACCTACCCCCGTGCCCGCCTCGGCGACGATAGAGGTCTCCGTCACTAGGGTCTCTGCGATCTCAGAGGCGAGACGCTGCTGCTGTGGGCGGTACTCGAACTGCTTAGAGGTCGAGAGTGCCCCTCCCTCCGCAAAGGCGTAGTAGGTCTCGGCTACAATGTCCACCTCTTCCTCGGCGGCTCCATGGTCGTCTGCCAGGCTGATCATACCGACACGATGGAAGAGATCCGCCCAGGAGGCAACCTTAGAGGCGAGGTATTTTTCCATCACGGAGCCAGCCACCCCGCATACCCTGCCCCCTTAACGAACTACCAAAGAGAGTCTACCAAAGAGGGTCTGCCAGTAATATGCGTTATGGAGTGTACACCACTACGGGGCCCGTGCCCGCGCCCTGCACGGAGCGTAGCTTAGTTACTGCCTGGTGGACCAGTGTAGCGGCGTGGAGCGCATCCTCCCGGGTGGTGTGCTGCGATAGTGAGAAGCGCAGAGAGCTCTTAGCCCGCTTCTGATCAAACCCCATCGCGATCTGCACATGCGAGGGCTGCTGCTTCCCGGTCATGCACGCACTGCCGGAGGAACATTGCACGCCTAGCTCATCGAGCAATATCACCAGTCCCTCCGCCTCACAGCGATCGAACGAGATATGCGAATGCGTCGCTAGGCGATGCGCGGGATCACCATTACGCACCGCGCCACGCACCTGAGCCAGGACTGCCTCCTCAAACACATCGCGCAGCGTAGCCACCTGTGACTCCTGCTCTAGCCGATGCCGAGCCTCACGCGCCGCTACCCCCATCCCGATGATGCCAGGGAGGTTCTCCGTGCCGCTCCGTAGCCCCCCTTCCTGCCCGCCGCCTAGCTGGCCCGGCTGAAAGCGGAGACCAGAGCGCACGTACAGCGCCCCCACGCCTTTGGGTCCATGGAACTTATGCCCGCTAAGAGAGAGCATATCTACCGGCGTATCCCGCACGGATAGCGGGAGCTTACCCACCGCCTGTACGGCATCAGTATGCAGTGCCACCCCTTGCTCACGGCAGCGGGCAGAGAGTTCCCTCATTGGCTGCACCATCCCCGTTTCATTGTTCGCCCACATCACACTGACAAAGGCACAGGACAGTGTCTCTGGAACCAGCACCCGCCCCGCAGGGCAGACTGGCAAGTATGTGACCGGTCGCCCCTCTTTCTCTAACTGCTCCAGTGGCCGCAAAATCGCACTGTGCTCGATCTGGGACGTGGCGATCACCTGATCTGGCGGGAGGATGGAATGCACCGAGCGTAGCGCCGTGTTATTACTCTCCGTCCCCCCACTGGTAAACACGATCTCGCTAGGCTGCGCCCCGATCAGAGCTGCGACCTCCTCCCGGGCTCCATCCAGCGCCGTCCGCACACGCTTACTCGCACGGTACCCGCTAGAGGCGTTCTGCCACAGCTCCCGTTGCGCCGTTGCCACAGCATCGATCACAGCGGGGCTAGGAGCCGTAGTCGCGGCATTATCTAGGTAGATCATAACAGCATCCGTATGCATCCAGTCCTCGCACAGAACCACGTCTCTCCACGTCAGGCTTAGGCAGGAGAGATCGTGATCGCCTTAAAGCGTGAGCTACCCTGTGGCGAGCTCGTCGTCACCTCCGCATCATCGACCAGATAGTTATGCACCAAGCGGCGGTAATACGCATTTAGGGGTTGTAAGCGGCGGGACTTCCCAGTCTCCTTTACCTCCTCTGCGAAGCGTAACACCTTCTCCTGTAGTCGAGCCTCAGCCTCACTGCGATAGTTTTCGCAATCCACCTTCACCCGCTCCGTCTCCGGAGCCTGGCTCTGCATGATGCGGTTAACGAGGTACTGCAGATCATCTAAGCGGTCCCCCTTCTTACCGATCAGATACTTACTGTCAGCAGAGGACACTTGCAGGCACTGCCCCTCCTCCGTCTCCTCTAAGGTGACCTCGCCCTCGAACCCTAAGGTATCGAGCATTTTCTCTAAGATTTCTACAGATAGTTCGTTTCCCATATTATTTATGGTGCCATGTTGCCTTACGTCCTCCCGTGGGTCAACTCTTTATCCCTCCGAGCTCATCCAATAAGGGAGCGGCATGAAAAAAAGAGCGGTCGTAATGACCGCTCTTCATATAGAACACGAGTTTTTCTGATGAAGAAAGATTAGTTACCCACTGGGAAGAAGGGAACCTTCTTAGTCTCGATCGGCATTTTCTTAGCCTTAAGAAGTTCTACATCCTCGTCCGTGAGATCACTGGTAGAGAATGGAATGAAGCGGTATTTTCCATCATTCTTCATCCCTGGGTTCTCTACGCCCTCCTCCTCGATGAAGAGTCCACCACCCATGCGGCCACCTGGAACTTCTGCAACTACGATGCGGAGCTTATCGCCAGCGTTAAGATCTACGAAGTCACCAATGCAGACCGTGCGACCCACAACTCTGGGCATAGCGGTCTCTGCTTCCCCTCTCTTGTTACACTCGTTGTAAATCTCACTGTATTGAGCTCCCCAACTACCGTCGAAGATCACCTTATCGTTCTTATAGACTAGGATCGTATCGTCAAAGCGTCCGAGGAAGCGCACTTTACGACCGTGTGACTCCGAGAGCGTTCCTTCATAGACCGCAAACCAGCGGCTTGGCTCGATCTCCTCTTCCGCCTGGAACGACTTTGGTCCCAGATCTGCAGAGGAGTAATCGATCGCGAGGTAGCTGAAGCTGAGGTTCACCTCCGCCTGATAGTAATCCTTAAAGGATTTGTGTGCATAGTTCTTCTTACGGGCATTACTGAGACCTTCAGCAAAGGTATTTACCGCCTCACCACGCTTGTCTTGCTTAAGGTCATAGAGGTAACCAGTCATACCAGAAGAACTGACACGACCAAAGGCGGTCATCATGCCTTGAGCCTGCGACTCCCCCTCAAAGCCAAACCCCATCCCAAAGTCGTCTGAAGAACCAAAGTCAGGAGCATCTACGGATGACATTACATTCGTATCCGGGAC
>CAYWAG010000091.1:0-6534 GCA_964455925.1 uncultured Verrucomicrobiales bacterium
CAGCATCCGCCCGACCTTATCGTATGCCTCGCCAGCGGCATCGTCGATGGTCTCCGCGACGAGGTCGTATCGCCCTAGCCCATGCACCTGGATCAACATGGTGTGACCGCCAGAGACGATGAGCGCGAGGTGTGGTGGGATCTCCTGTGCCTGCGTGGCGATGAAGGGGGAGAGGAGGTGCCCCTCCATGTGGTTGACGGAGTAGAAGGGACGCTGCTGCGCTACGGATAGCCCCTTAGCCATCGCGTGCCCAATGAGGAGCGAGGAGGAGAGCCCTGGCCCACCCGTGGCGCCGAACGCCTCTACCTGTGAGAGCTGCAGGTCGTTCTGCGTGAGGATCTGCGTGACGAGGGCGGGGAGGTTTTGGGAGTGGTTACGGGAGGCGACCTCTGGGACGACTCCTCCGTATTGGCGGTGGATCTGGATCTGCGATGAGATGAGCGAGTCCACGATCTCTGGCCGACCTTGGGGGCTCTGGATGAGTGCTACGGCGGACTCATCGCAACTGGTTTCGATAGCGAGGATCATCTGAAATACGTGATAAGGGTGGCGGCGTGGCTACTCTGGAAGGATCGGGAGGAACTGGAGCATGTGCTCATAGCGGGTGGCATCAAAGGGGCGGTCCTCCTGCTGCATCTGCGCGATCTCATCTGCCAGGCAGAGGGCGATGAGGCGCTTAGCCTCTGTCTCCTCCTCGCCCTCGGTCAGGAGGCGCTCGAACTGGGCCTTAACATATGGGGTATCGGGGGACTGGATCTGCTGCTCGATCATAGGGATCATGACCGTGCTGATCTCCTCACCTGTAATATCGTTCTTCATAAATGGCAGTGTAGAATAGGGTTATACGACGACGCCGTCTTTAATGGAGATGATTCGGTCGCCGGTCTTAGCCAGCTCCGTATCATGCGTGACCATCACGAGGGTGGTGGCGGACTCCGTACTCATCTCAAAGAGGAGGCGCATGATCTCGCTGCCATTCTTAGAGTCCAGGTTCCCGGTGGGTTCATCCGCAAAGAGGACCGCAGGGCGGTTAATAAGCGCGCGGGCAATCGCGATGCGCTGCTGCTCCCCCCCACTGAGCTCGGCTGGTAAGTGGTGTGCCCGATGGCTCAGCCCCACAGCCTCTAGGAGCTCGTAGGCACGCTCCTGACAGTCCTGGCGGGCGATCATCCCTGGCATCATGACATTCTCTAGTGCCGTCAGCTCTGGGAGGAGGAAGTAGTTCTGAAAGATATATCCCAGCCGCTTGTTGCGGAAGTCCGCCTGCTTCCCGCGCGAGAGCTTATAGAGGTCCTGCCCCTCTATTAAGACCTGCCCCTGACGCGGGCGCTCTAGGCCCGCCATCGAATACATCAGTGTCGTCTTACCCGCGCCCGAGGCTCCACAGAGAAAGACACGCTCCCCTCGGTTAATACTCAGGTGGATCCCCTTTAGGATATCGATCGTGTTCTTCCCGATCTTATAGGAGCGGTGCAAGTCCTCGCAGCTAATGACAATATTATCAGACACAGCACGGAACCTAGCCTGCCACACCAGCACTTGACCAGCGAAATCCTTCGCCAGAGGTGTGATTTTACAAGATGCCAGTATTCTAGGCGGAGAACCCACAAAGTTTGCTTTTCTTCTTTGCCTCTTCTTTCCCCAGACTTATACATGCAGACATGCAGGAGACGGTCACCATTCAGATGAAGTTACTCGCTGAGGCGATCACCATGCGCGATGGCTCCGCCGTTCTGAAGCTCTCAGAGACGCTTCACTATGCGGACATTGCCCAGCTGCAGCAGAGCCTGTCCGATGAGGAGGAGATCGAGTTTCTCATCCGCACCCTCGGTCCCACGTATTATGCTGATGTCCTGGCGGAACTCCCAGAGGAACTTGTGGAGCACTCCTTGGCGCCCTTCTCCATTGCGGAGACGCGCGCGCTCTTCCATGCGCTCAGTGATGATGACCTTACCGATATTCTGCGTGCCCTTAGCGATCTCAAACGTGCCGAGATGCTCGGCATCCTGGGGCGTAAGGATAAGGATCTTATCCGCTCCCTGCTCCGTTATGATGAGGAGACCGCCGGGGGATGGATGACGACCATGATCGGCAGGGTGTCCTCAGATATGACCGTTAAGCGCGCGCTGGAGTCCCTACGGGCAAACCAAGAGTCCACAGATACGCTCTCCCGGATCTTTGTCGTCGATGATGCGGGTAAGCTCGAGGGGAAGATCCGCCTCCGTGACCTCGCCTTTAACACCTGGGACACCCCCATTCGTGACATCATGCAGCCGGTGGAGCACCCCCTACTGGCATCCGCAGATCAGGAGGAAGTGGTCCTGCTCTTTAAGAAATATAACCAAACCATCGTCGCCGTCGTCGATGAGAGCCACCGCCTGCTAGGCGTCATCACGCATGATGACGCCATGGAGATCGCGGAGCAAGAGTCCACTGAGGATATGGAGATGATCGCTGGTCTCTCTGGCGACCTCACGGAGAGCACCTACCTCTACACCTCCGTTTACACCCATTTTAAGCGCCGGTTCTGGTGGCTCTTTGGGCTTGCCCTCCTCGCCATCGCCTCGGGGTATGTTATGCTCCGGTTCGAGGGCGTGCTGTCGGAGATCTATCTCCTCTCCCTCTTCCTCCCCATGGTTATCGCCGCTGGCGGGAACACGGGGGGGCAGGCCGCCACGATGGTGATCCGGGCGATGGCGCTAGGCGAGCTCCAGCCCGCTGACAGCCTACGCGTTGCCTGGAAGGAGTTCCGCCTCGGCGCCATCTTGGGCAGTCTCCTAGCCCTCACCATTTTCCTGATCTGTGTGGCCCTGCTTCCCGTCTTTCGCACGCCCCTGCCAGCTCATGTCAGTTATCTCAGCTTTGGCACCGCCATCGCCATCGCCCTAGGGCTGCAGGTCGTCTTCTCCACCCTGATCGGTGCCCTCCTGCCTCTCTTTGCCCGGAGTGTTAAGCTCGACCCCGCCGTCATCGCCGCCCCTGCTATTACTACCATTGTAGATGCTATTGGTATGATTATTTACTTTATTTCCGCACAATCCATATTAGGACTCTAACACTATAAACCAATACTATGAAATCCCCTATCATTACTACCTTAGTCGCCGTTCTCGCCCTATTCACCCTCGCCCTTGGTAAGGATAAGCTCCCTCGCGGATATGAGCCTACCTCCAGCTTTGAGGAGGTCCGTGCCGAGGCACTAGAAAAGGGCAAATTCATCACCCTCCTCATGAAAGGGAAAGATGGCTGCCCGAACTGTGAACGCGCCATCTCTAATGGAGAGCGCGCCGTTAAGACCTCCTCCGTCCTCCTGTTCTCCCGGGTGGAAAAGGTCAGAGAACCAGAGAACGGTCTGCCTGCAGAGATCACAAAGAACCTTGGGCAGCTCACCTATGGCTTCTCCGTCCAGTTCGTCGTTATTGACCCCACCGACCTCTCCATCGTCGCCACAGCCAGCCGTAAGGAGCTCCAGGACGACCGCAAAGCCACGAAGGCATTTAAGGACACGGTCCGCGAAGCCAGAAAAGCCCTCCAAGAAGCGCTCTAGACGCATCGCTTATGTACGGAGCACGCGGGGGGCTATCCCTGTGAAGATTTCCCAGGGGATAGTGCGGGCGGCATTTGCGAGCTGGGTGACGGGGACGTTCGCGCCAAACAGCTCTACGGTATCTCCGGCGGTGACCTGTGGGTGATCCGTGACATCGACCATGATCTGGTCCATGGTGACGCGTCCGACGATCGGGCAGCTCGCTCCATTGATCCACACATTGACAGGCTGTCCAGAGATCGCTCGTGGGATGCCATCGGCATACCCTATGCCGACAGTGGCGATGCGCGAGGGGCGCGTAGTGATAAAGGTGCGCCCATAGGAGATGCCCTGTCCCGCTGGAATATCCCGAACAATAGAGACGCGTGAGCACAGGCGCATCACAGGGCGGAGGGCGTCCTGATACTGGGGCAGGGGGGAGACCCCATAGAGCATAAGCCCAGGGCGCACGAGGTTAAAGGCGGAGTCTGGGAAGTCCAGGATGCCGGCGGAGTTTGCTAGGTGCTGGTAGCGGAGCCCAGCCGGGATCTGCTGCCGGAAGTGCGCGATCTGCTGGTGGGTAAACGCCGCATCCTCATCTGCTACCGGAAGGTGCGACCCTACCCCCTCGACCTGAATGTGGGGGTGCTGGTATTGGAGCGCCTCCTGCCACTGCGGACTCTCTGGGATAAACCCGCCTCGCCCCATACCCGTATCGAGCGCGAAGTGGACACGCAGCACGCGCCGGTGCTGCTGTGCCAGCGCACTATATGCCGCTAAGCCCTCCATGGAGGAGATACAGGCGGTGTAGTCCTGTGTGACGATCTCCTCGTATTCGGCAGGGTTCGCGATGCCTAGGAGGTACACTCTGGCATCCGGAAAGATGGCGCGCACCTCACGCGCCTCGCGCACATTTGCGACCCCATAGAAGGCGGGACCAAGAGGGTGTAAGGCACGTATGACTCGCTCGTATCCATGCCCGTAGGCGTTAGCCTTTACCACCGCCATGACCTCTGCTCCTCCCGCCTGCTGCTGCGCGTAACGGTAGTTATGCTGGAGGGCAGAGAGGTCGATCTCTGCCCAACTGCGAGGAGGGGCGTGGTGGTGCATCCCGTTAGCTGACAAAGAGCTCTGGCGTGATGGTCAGGTCCTCATAGACACCCGCTGGAATCGTGAGGACTTCCTCTGAGAGGTTCGTGATCTTTACGGCGCCCTTAATGATGACGCCTTCCTCGAAGCGGACGTTCCCGTCCACGGTGAGCTGGGTGGCGTGCTTCAGTGATGGTTGCCCTAAGGTCTCTAGCTGATCCACGAACTTATAGTTGTCGCTAAGCTTGACGGTAGGAGGGATGTTGTTGCGCTCTGGGATCAGCATGATGCGTCCGTTGGTGTGCGTCTCGTATGCATCGGAGCGGAGGCTGAGGAGGTCGGATGTCTTCTTTACCGGTGCAAAGCGGCGGCGAGGGACACAGACCGCACCCGCACCGGGGAAGCACTCGATGGCGGCTCCCATCGCGGTCTCCAGCTGGTAAACCCCTGGGGAGGAGCTGTCACGAGGGTCAACGGTCTTCTGGTTCGTGATGATGGGGAGAGGGAGGAACCCACCTTCGGCGTCCATCATCTCCTTCAG
Organism: uncultured Verrucomicrobiales bacterium; assembly: GCA_964455925.1. GTDB lineage: Bacteria > Verrucomicrobiota > Verrucomicrobiia > Verrucomicrobiales > Akkermansiaceae > WTJZ01. The sequence goes on from CAYWAG010000091.1 coordinate 5,157, forward strand.
CACGTCTAGGCGTAGCCAGAGATTGTTGGTATTAAAGTATTGGTGCGTATCAATGTCCTGGAAGGCGTCGAGGTCCTCATCAGGGCATTGGGCGACCTCACGGAGGAGGAGCTGACCATCGTCCGCGCGCTGTGCTAAGTGTCCGCCCTTGCGGTCGGCGGCGGTGCGGCGGGTGACCTCCATCAGGAAGGGCTGCTGTGACTCGGCGAAGTATGCGAGCAGCTCCGGGTTTAGGAAGGCTCCTAAGTTATCACTGTTGGACACAAAGGCGTATTTAATCCCCGCCGCCAGGAGCTTATCCAGCCACCCACTACCGTAGAGAGCGGTGTAAATATCACCATGCCCAGGGGGGCACCACTCTAGCTGACTGTTGGCGGGCCATTCGGCAGGAGACAGCGTGTCCTGTAGGATCTTAGGGCTAAAGTTTTGTAACAGCTCCACGGAGTCTGCATCAGAGTAGCGGGGGAACTTACTCAGGAACGCATTAGTATCCGCACTAGTGCTAAAGCTGTTCATGAGGAGGAACTCTACGTCCTGCCCCGTGTCCTGGCGCAGGTGGTCGGTCTGCTGGATGATGAGGTCTAGGAAGGTGGTGCCCTTAGTTACCTCCAGCAAGCTCTTGGCGGTTTGCAGCCCCATGCCAGTGCCGAGCCCCCCATTGAGCTTGATTACTACAGTTTGCGCGGTGTATCGAGCGCAGAGCTCTGGATCCGCGATCAAAACGTCCTCCATCAGCGGGATATCTTGTGCCGGCGTGATACGAGACTCCGGGAGCGAAAAGTCCGTGCCCTCAGCCAGTAAGCTGTAGGCGCGCAGGAAGCAGTTCACAGCGGCTTCATTGGCACCCGCCTCTTTGAGCTTGTTTTGAAATTGTAGTAACTTCTCCATGATCATTGCAGAATGGTCAGAAAACGTAGGGCTACAAAAGGAAATTTTGTGTTTTATTGCACACATTACGCCACCATCCATGAGCGGAGGGCGCACTGTGATGGTCGTTGCTAAGACGGCAAGGTATCTTTAATAAAGGTGACAGGTAACTATTCAGGTGAGATCAGAAAGCGGTCACAAGGCAGGGGAGTGACGGCGTCTCGCCGTCACCAACCTTAACTCTGCAGTTGATTTTGAACCGCAAAGACGCAAAGAAGGTAACTGTTCAGGTAGGGGGGCATTATCCGCGAAGTTTGACGGCTTACCCTTTAGTGGTATTCCTATTCTGAACCGAACCTCTTTAACCTTACCTGAATAGTTACACCTTACTTTTATAAACAGGATCACACTACATGACATTTTTCACTTTGTATCTTTTCTCTCCGCAGATTACGCAGATGAACGCAGATTGGATTTGATAAAGATGTATGGTTTATAGGGTTAGTATGAG
>CAYWAG010000092.1:0-6471 GCA_964455925.1 uncultured Verrucomicrobiales bacterium
GGGGGGCACTAGAGCCCCGCCCCCTTTACACCATGTCCTCATCAGGCTCTGGAGCCGCAACGAGGTCGAGGTAGGCGGCGATGCCTTCCTGCGGGGTAGTGGCGCGCATGAGGGACTCGCCTACCAGGATGGCGTTGGCGCCCGCGTTGAGCACGCGCTGTCCATCGGTGGCGTCTTTCAGCCCAGACTCGGAGACGAGTAAGATGTCGTCAGGGACTTCATCGGCGAGCTGCTCGGTAACGGCGAGGTCGGTGACAAAGGTCTTAAGGTTCCGGTTATTAATACCCAGCAGGTCGATGCGCTCTAGCTCGAGGGCGCGCTCCAGCTCGGGGAGGTTATGCACCTCTACCAGGACATCCAGCTGGAGATCCTTAGCGGTATGGTAGAGACGGTGCAGGGTCTCATCATCGAGAGCCGCGACGATCAGCAGGATGGCATCTGCACCCGCTACGATGGCCTCATAAATCTGCACCTCATGCACGGTAAAGTCCTTCCGCAGCAGAGGAATAGGACTGTTCTGAGCGATCTTTACGAAGTCGCCGAGAGATCCCTTAAAGAACTTTTGGTCAGTGAGGATGGACATACAGCTCGCCCCGCCTTCGATGTAGAGGTTTGCCTGCCGGACGGCGTCAAAGTCGGGGTCGATAATACCTGCAGAGGGGGAGGCCTGCTTCACCTCCGCGATGACACTGAGCTGGTCTGCCCCACGATCAAGCGCAGAGCGGAAGCCCCGAAAGTCATTACGGGCGAGGGCGGCAGCTCGGAGCTTGGTCTCCTGCGGGAGGAGGGGCTGGATCTCGGTGTGCTTATAGGCGATGATTTCAGCCAGTTTGTCGGATTCGATCTTCATGATGATACGATGTAAGGGGGGGCGGGTTAGGCGAACTGAGTGAGGTAATGCTCCAGACGGGAGATACAGTTCTCCTGTCCGAGGTAGTGGATGATCAGCCCCAGGTCTAGCCCGCCGCCCATACCACTGAGGGCGACGCGGGTAGGGAACATGAGCTGTCCTGGCTTGGCTCCATTTGCCTTAGCGGTCGCGCCGATCTGGTCCTTAGCCTCAGACCAGTCCTCTAGGTCGCGCCAGGTGTCGCACAGCGCCTGAAGCAGGGCAGGAGCGCTCTCATTCTTAGCCACCTTCTCTAGCGCCTCATCCAGGTAGTCGAAGTCGTCTTCAAAGAGGAAGGCGACCGCACCGACCGCAGCCTCTAGGGTGTTAACTTTCTCGTGCACATGCTTAATGGCGTCGCGCATGTTAGGGTGCTCTACAGGGAGTCCGGCGGCTTGTAGATACGGCTCCACGGCGTCATAGAACTCCTCCTCCTCTAGCTCCACGACGTATTGCTGGTTCATCCACAGCGCTTTCTTAAGGTCAAAGCGGGCGGGAGCACGGTTCACCTGACTGAGGTCAAACCCCTCGATAAGTTCCTCGGCGGTAAACAGCTCTTGGTCCGACTTAGGGTTCCACCCTAGGAGGGCGACGAAGTTGAGCATGCCCTCGGGGAGGAAGCCCATTTCTACATAGTCCTTCACGGCAGATCCCTCGTCCCGCTTAGACATCTTCTTCCCATCATCGTTGAGGATCAGCGGGATGTGGGCAAACTGGGGAGCGGTAGCACCGAGGGCCTCATAGAGCTGCAGGTGCTTAGGCGTATTCATGAGGTGGTCCTCCCCACGGATGACGTGTGAAATCTCCATCTCTAGGTCATCGACCACATTGACAAAGTGAAAGGTAAAGGTGCCGTCTGGACGACGCACGGTCATGTCCGGGTTGATCTCCTCATTCCGGTAGTCGATGGTGATCTCACCACAGACTAGGTCATGTAGGGTCACTTCCTTACGCTCAAACCGGAAGCGCCACGCGCCGTCTTCCTCCTGATACACACGGTCAACGTCGATGAGCTTTTGGAACCACTTCTCATAGATTTCACCGCGCTCAGACTGGTTATACGGGCCGAACTCACCGCCCTTCTCGGCGCCTTCATCCCAGTCCAGCCCCATCCACTCCATACCACTGTAGATCGCCTCAAAGGCCTCCGCCTTATTCCGCTTCTCGTCCGTATCCTCTACCCGCAGGACAAAGGTGCCGCCATGCTTGCGAGCGAAGAGCCAGTTAAAGAGCGCAGTGCGAGCACCACCAAGGTGCAGGTAACCCGTAGGCGAGGGAGCGAAGCGTGTTCTTACAGGAGTCATAGATACCCTATGGTCTAAGGCGGGCAGGAGGACGGTGACAACTCTAAAAGCGGGAGGATTTCTAGAAATCCACGACGAAGCCCCCGCTGGTCGTCACCGCCTTTGCGATATCGATGTGCACCCAACGGCGTTCATATCGCGGCCCCCAGGAGTCGCTCACGGCGATTTCGCGGGTCTCCTCATTATACCCGATGATCATACACACGTGATAGTTATCATCTACCAGCAGGGCGGGGTCTTCTTGATCCGCCTCCTCCTGTAAGGTCTGTGCCCAGTCCGCAAAGTCTTGCACCGTCTCGCGCTGGGCACTACGGGCATTTACGAGGTCATCATAGGCATCCACACTCCGCATCTGCCAGATCAGGGGCACCCCCTTATCAATGTATGACTGCACCTCCTTGATAGAGAGGTCTTTCCCCAGGTTCAGATCCTTCATGCGGCGGGCCTTGCTCCGGATGATGCGGGATGCCGCATCTGCCAGCAGGGAGGAGCGGGTGCCGCCATTAGGGTTCGTCGCCACCGTCGCTAGCAGATACATATCGGCAGGCACATTCATATAGCGCATCACCCGCTCAAAGGTGGCAGGGACACAGTACCCCTTAGGGCCTTGGTTTACCATCGGGATGTTCTCTATCCAGACATCCCCATTCTCACCCGTCACGACATTCTGCAGGTGGCTCTCCTTCAGCACCGCATCCTTCACGAACTTGACCTTCCCTTCCTTATCCGCATCCTCAGTAGGCACCACCAACAGGTGCACATACTCCTCCTTTAGGGCAGACAGCAGGAAGGCATGATCCCCCACATCCCAGCGCCGCACCTTACGGCGATCATCGCGCTCACCATAGAACTGCTCCATAGGGGCGCCCACCGCCGCCGTCAGGGCAGCGCTAATCGTATCGTTATCCAGGTCTATGGCATCCTGTAAGCTCTCCGGCGCGTCCTTACCCGGATGCATCTGCTGAAAGTGGCTCTGCCCAAACCCAACACTCGACCCAAAGTCCCCCTTGTTCGCAAACACCAGAGAAAGACGCAGAGGGCGATCCCCCGCCCCACTATAAATCGTCGCACAATACGGATGTGCCCCTAAGAAGCTATAGTCAGGATCAGGATAGAGCCGGTAACTACTATGATGCTTCTTCTGACTCTCCTGCGGCCAGCCCAAACGCCGCGCCACCTGCGCCCCCGTCTCCTGCCAGAGACTGCCCCCCAGCAGTAAGCTATGCCCCGCCGCTGCGTTCAGCTCCTCACTCAGACCCGCGACCGCAGGATCACCCTTCGCGTTAGAGACCGCCTCCAGACCACTGCGGAGCGCCTCCACGCTTTCTGCCGTTAGGCTCTGCACCGGCACCGTAAAGCTCTGCCCCGCCTTATTCTTAAAGACCGCCTCAGAGGCAGACAAAGATACCGGCACGACCTCCAAGCTACGCCCTGAGGCCTGCTGGGTCACTGTCACCATCGGCGGCTGGCAGTACGTCACGAGCGTCAGAGCACTCAGCACCGATAGAACAGGGCGCATGGAACGAGGGGATAAGTGATAAATCATAAGAAAAGAAAGATATTTTTAGCGAAAACGCCCACAACAAAACGTCACAGCCCACAACTCTTTGTCTACCTTATTCTATCAGAAACTTCACCAACACTAGGACGGAAGCTCATTGCCGTTAAGCTAAGGTGTGATTTTATCTGATGGATAGCAAGAGTTCCAATCCGATCGAGCCTCTCGTCAGAGTTGGCGCAGATCCGAATATCATAAAGCATCAGGTGGAGCCTTTTACCTCCTAATGCCTTAAGGGTTCGTCTTAGGATCAATACAAGTAGGCTTAGAATGGAAAACCATTAGAAAAAATCACACCCGTCAAGCTAAGCATTTTACAATAGATAGCAAGGCTGTAGTGTGATCTCATCGCTACAAGTCCGACCGCCTTTATACAACTAAATTCAGACATACTCTCCCTTAGCTTGGCGGCAGAGAGGAAAAGGCACGCCACCCACTATGCGGGGCGCACGGGGATGCCCTTACCCGCTAGGTAAGCCTTAGTCTCTGGCACGGTGAACTCGCCAAAGTGGAAGATGCTGGCTGCTAGGACGGCATCTGCCTTGCCCTCCTCTAGGACATCCACCATGTGGTCTAACGTCCCGCACCCGCCGCTGGCGATCACGGGGATCCCCACTGCCTCTGAGACCGCGCGGGTCAGCCCTAGGTCATACCCGTTTTTCGTGCCATCACCATCCATACTGGTCAGCAGGATCTCCCCTGCCCCACGGTTATAAACTTCTCTCGCCCACTCGACGGCATCGATGCCCGTGGCCTTACGCCCCCCATGGGTGTAGATGCCCCATTTATTATCCCCCTCCTTTTTAGCGTCGATGGCGACTACGATGCACTGGCAGCCGAACTCGCGCGCGCCCTCATCCACGACCTCTGGCCGAATAATCGCCGCCGAGTTCACCCCCACCTTATCAGCACCCGCTTGCAACATCTCATGCATATCCGCCACCTTCCGGATGCCCCCTCCTACCGTGAGTGGGGTAAAGCAATGCGCCGCCGTCCGCTCGATCACATCCACCATCGACTTCCGCCCATCTGATGTCGCCGTAATGTCGAGGAACACGATCTCATCTGCCTGCTGCTCATTATACTTAATAGCGCACTCCACCGGATCCCCCGCATCCACTAGGTCTAAGAAGTTTACCCCTTTGACAACTCTCCCATCAGTTACATCCAGACATGGAATGATTCGTTTCGCTAGCATAATACCCCACTCCATACCCTACCCCACCAAAAGGTCAAGCCCTACCCACAGGCTTCCAGCGCAGGGGGAACCATAAAAGAACGATCGACTTTTCCTCCTACCTCGCCATACGCTCAGGGCATGAGAATGCCCCCCCCTCCCACCGAGCTGTTTGTCACGAATCGTGCGCGCCTGTGTGCCCAGCTCCCTGCTGGCACCCTCGCCGCCATTACCTCGAACCTCGACAGCCCCACCAACGCCGATGCCTCACACCCGTATGAGCAAAACTCAAACCTCTACTACCTCACTGGGGTAGCACAGGCACAGACCGCGCTCCTCCTGTTCCCCACCGCCCAGGACCCTAAGCAACGGGAGATCCTATTCGTGCAGGAAAGCGACCCCCACACCGTCATCTGGGAGGGGCATAAGCTCTCTGTAGAGGACGCACGCACGCGCACAGGCGTGCAGAACGTGCAGTTCTTCTCTGCCTTTGAGCGCGTCTTCCGCCAGCTAGCGATAGAGGCCTCCACATTAGCACTGGAGAAGAACGAGCACCCACGCCTATCCTCCATGCTACCCACGGGGAATGATGCCCTCATCGAGAAGGCGCAGGCCTGGTTCCCCCTACATACGTATATGCGCCTCGCCCCCATTCTCACAGAGCTCCGGATGGTGAAGAGCCAGGCAGAGATCGCCCTCGTGTCACAAGCCTGGGACGTCACAGAGGCAGGGTTTCGCCGCGTCCTGCAGGCGGTCCAGCCTGGAGTGGGAGAGTGGGAGATCGAGGCAGAGTACGCCCATGAGTTCACGCGGCGCGGTGCCCGTGGGTTTGCCTACTCCCCCATCGTCGCCAGCGGGGCAAACTCCTGTGTCCTACACTACACAGAGAACGATCAACACTGCAATGACGGAGACCTCCTGCTCATGGATGTAGCATCGGAGTGGAATGGCTGGAATGCAGATATGACACGCACCATCCCGGTCAATGGACGCTTCACCCCCCGCCAGCGCTCCGTGTACGATGCCGTCCTCCGTGTGCTCCGTGCCGCCGCCGCGCTCCTACGCCCAGGGCTCGCCATCGCGGACTACCAGCAGCAGGTGCAACGCATCATGGGAGACGAGCTCGTCGAGCTAGGCCTGCTCCAGCCAGAGGAGCTACAGGGCGAGGACTGGGTCAAAGCCGTGCAACGCTACTTCATGCACGGCACCTCGCATCACCTCGGGATCGATGTCCATGACGTCACCGCCCCACACTGCATCATCCAGGAGGGAATGCTCTTCACCGTAGAACCGGGCATCTACATCACAGAGGAAGAGCTCGGCATCCGCCTAGAGGATAACTACCTCATCGGCAGCACCGAAAACACAAACCTCTCCGCCAACGTCCCCATCGACCCAGACGAGATCGAAGCCCTCATGGCGAGCACTTAACGCACCATGCACTCACGAGCAGAGCGTTATCAGATAGGGATGATGACGCTCCCAATTTTTTGCTCCAGAATCGGAATACCCACTCAAGGGTAAGCCGTCAAACTTCGCAACA
>CAYWAG010000093.1:0-6462 GCA_964455925.1 uncultured Verrucomicrobiales bacterium
GCTAAGATCTCAGGCAACGAAGGCGAGAAGTTCACCGGTGTGGCTAAGGTCTATAACTCTGAGGAGCTCGCCATGACTGCGATTCTCGACGGTAAGATCGTCGCTGGTGATGTCATCGTCGTGCGTTACGAGGGACCAAAGGGTGGTCCTGGTATGCGCGAAATGTTAGGCCCCACCGCTGCCGTAATGGGACGAGGCCTAGGTGACAGCGTAGCGCTCATCACAGATGGTCGCTTCTCTGGTGGTTCGCACGGGTTTGTCGTGGGGCACATCACACCAGAGGCATACGTGGGCGGGGTCATCGGTCTCCTCCAGGATGGTGATAAGCTCACCATTGATGCCGTGAACAACACCATCGACGTCGACCTCTCCGACGAGGTGCTCGCCGAGCGTCGCACCCAATGGGTGAAGCCTGAGCCTCGCTACCGCCACGGCGTGCTAGCGAAGTACAGCGCCCTCACGACCTCCGCCTCACAGGGTGCCGTCACAGATCTAGACCTCTCGCTCTAGGGGGCTCAGGAGTGGCTAATGATAGCTATTCAAGCAGGGAGCATTATCACAAGCAACTTCGCGGATAGGTCTCCCCGGTCGGGGAGACCGTGTTGCGCAGTTTGACGGCTTACCCTTGAGTATAATGCTCTCCTGCGAAGTCTATTGTGGTATTCCTATTCTGGACTAGACCTCTTTTACCCTACCGGAATAGTGAACTATGGATTAATATTACTCATGAGCAAAGCTTTGCACTGGCAGGGATTCTGCGTTACAGTGGTATTATGTCCCATTTGCCACGCCTGCCAGATTTAAAGGATCCGATAGGGCTCTTTAAAGAAGAAGCTACCCTGTCTAAGTCACAAGGTCCCCTCACGACTGAGCTCCTGCATCGTCCGTCGGAGTTTGGGCTAGGGAACCTTCCTGCCACGCAGGGGAATGTCACGCAGACCACGACCTCCATCTGTGGGTTCTGCTCTACGGGCTGCTCCCTGACCATCCACTCAGACAGCAACGGCGCCACGAACCTAACGCCCACACCTGGGTATCCCGTGAACCTAGGGATGGCATGCCCTAAGGGCTGGGAGGCGCTCACGGTGCTCGATGCCCCAAACCGCGCGACTGTGCCGCTCCTACAGGGACAGGAGATCTCATGGACCGAGGCCGCGCAGACCTTCTGTGACCGCATGAAGGAGACGCAGGAGAAGCACGGTAAGCATTCCGTGGCGTTTATCTCCACGGGGCAGATCCCCTTTGAGGAGATGGCATTCCTCGGGTCCTTCTTTAAATCTGGCATGGGGGGGCTGCACTGTGACGGGAATACGCGTCAATGTATGGCGACCTCTGTGGTCTCTTATAAGCAAGCGTTCGGGTTTGATGCCCCGCCCTACACGTATCTTGACTACGAGCTCTCTGAGCACATCGTCTTCCTAGGGGCGAACCCCTGCATCGCGCACCCCATCATGTGGCAGCGTGTCATGCGTAATAAGCAGAACCCGCGCATCACCGTGATCGACCCTCGGAACACAGAGACGGCACAATGCGCTACCCACCACCTCGCCCCCCGTCCTAAGTCAGACCAAACCCTCATGTATGGCCTCGCCCACATCGTGTTTAGTCAGGACCTGCATGACGAGGCATTCCTAAACGCCCACAGCGAGAACTGGGAGGAATACCGTGAGTTTGTTCAGGCCTACACTCCCGAGCGCGTCGAAGCCGAGACCGGGATCTCCATCGCGGAGCTAGAGGATCTAGCGGTAGCGGTAGCCACTAAGCGCACCTCTCTCTGGTGGACCATGGGGATCAACCAATCGCACCAAGGGGTGAGAACCGCCCAGTCGATCATTAACCTCGCCCTCATCACTGGTAACATCGGTAAGCCCGGCACGGGGGCGAACTCGATCACTGGTCAGTGTAACGCCATGGGTTCACGCCTCTTCTCTAACACCACGAACCTGCTGGGCGGGCATGACTTTGCCAACGAGGAGCACGTCGCAAAGGTCGCAGAGATCACCGGCATCCCCGCCGACGCTATCCCGCGCGAGATGGGCAAGCCCTATAACAAGATTATCGACGGCATCCTAGCAGGGGAGATCAAGGCACTCTGGATTATCGCCACGAACCCCGCGCACAGCTGGATTAATCAGAACTGCTTTAAGGAAGTGCGCGAGAAGCTCGACTTCCTCGTCGTGCAGGACATGTACCATGACACAGAGACAGCCGTCATGGCGGATCTCCTACTCCCCGTCGCCAGCTGGGGAGAGAAGAACGGGTGCTTCATTAACTCTGAGCGCCGCATCTCCACCCTACGCCCTGTCAAACGCGCCCCAGGGCAAGCCCTGTCAGACTTCCGCATCTTCCAGCTGCTGGCACATACCTGGGGCTGCGGTGAGATGTTCCGTAAGTGGACAGACCCAGAGGCGGTGTTTAACCTCCTGCAGCAGTGCACACAGGATATGCCCTGTGACTTCACCGGCGTGCGGGGCTATGCCCACCTAGAGGAAGTAGGCGGAGTGCAGTGGCCCTACCGAGCGGAGAAAGAAGGGCAGCTCCCCTACCAGTCCGAGCGCCGCCTCTTTGAGGACGGTCAGTTCTACACCCCATCGGGCAAGGCTAAGTTCCTCTTCTGTGAGCCGACGGAGGTAAAGGAACTCCCCTGTGACGAATACCCCTACTACCTGAACACGGGCCGCGGCACGAGTAGCCAATGGCATACCCAAACGCGCACCCGTAGCTCCGCGATCCTCCGCCGTCTCTACCCAGAAGATCCCTACGCGGAGATTCACCCAGACGATGCCGCCGACCTCGGCATCCGCAACGACGACTGGGTCTACCTCGCCTCACGCCGAGGAGAGATCCGCGTGCGGGCATACCTCGCACCCACCGTCAAGCGGGGCGACATCTTCGTCCCCATGCATGATAAGCAGAGCAACCGCCTCACCTACCCTGACTTCGACCCCTACTCCTTCCAGCCCTCCTATAAGACCGGAGCTGTCAGCCTCAGGAAAGAGAGCTAGTGTCTCACGACATGAGCTCCTAGTGGCAAGGGCACTGTCCATGCCGGGAGCCACTCCACCGCCGTGCGTCGCCAGCCTGCTGCCACTAAGCGCTGGTGGAGATCTGGCAAATGTGACCCGCCATAGAAGAGAGCTACCTGGTGAAGCGTGGCATCCTGGAGTATCCCCTGCTCCAGGATCTCCAGCGCCACGGCATTCCGGGCATGGATCGTTACGCTGGTCTCTCCAGCGGAATGGAGGGAGGCGTTCATAGAGACCAGGGCTGCCATAACCTCATGCTTGAGCCTTACCGAGTCTCCGGTCACCAGGCTGCGCATGAGTATGCCCTGATCTATCTGCGCCAGCGCACGCGCAGGGACGAGCCCGGCACTACTTAACACATCCTCCCCCGCCTCCTGCAGTGCCTGCTCAAACACCTCTCGCGTCATATCAGCGTGGATCATGTTCGCAGGACGGTAGTCTAGGTGCTCGTTCTGCAGGGCGAGTCTTAGCGCGGATTGGTAATGAGCATAGATCTGGTTAATCCCCGTGGCAGGTGAAGCCTGCGGCTGAGGGGCGCGTTGCGTGATGGCACGAAGGGTAGAGGCACCTGCCACGAGTTCGTAGAAGACCGCATCGTAAGCCCTGAACCGCAGGTTAAGCGCCTCATAGTAAGCGCGATCCGCTAGATGGATCGCGCCGATGAGATCCAGCTCTGTCCGCTGTCCATCGCGCACCCGCTCATACTTCCAGACCACGGTTTCTAGCACTGCCATAGCTGCCTCCTGCCGAACCCGCGACACATCCAGCGAGGCCTGACCAGCCTCCTCCCCAGTCACCACGGTCAGCAGTGCCCCCCCTACGCTGCATGCCCCCCTGATCAGGCGCATCCACACGCCTATGCATTTAATCGAAGCTTTTAATTGATCAGGCATAAAAACTTAGTAACTCTAATATCCATGCACAGCGACGCTGAAATTCTGAAATATTGCCCCGACCTCTACGCTTACACCCGTCGGGAGTCCCGTGAGGTCATGGTCGGGCATGTCGGCATCGGGGGGGCAAACCCGATCCGCATCCAATCCATGATCACCTCTGACACGCGTGACACAGAGAGCTGCGTGGCGGAGATTCAGCAGCTCGCCGATGCAGGGTGCGAGATCGTGCGTCTCACTGCCCAGACGAAGAAATATGCCCAAAACCTAGAGAACATCGTGCGCGAGCTACGGGGCAACGGCTACGATGTCCCCCTCGTCGCCGACATCCACTTTAAGCCCGATGCCGCCTTTGAAGCCGCCAAATGGGTGGAAAAAGTCCGCGTAAACCCCGGGAACTATGCCGATAAGAAGAAGTTCGAGATCCGCGAATACACCGATGAGCAATACGCAGAGGAACTCCTACGCATCCGCGAAGGGTTCGGCCCGCTCGTAGAACTCTGTAAGGAGAAGCAACGCGCCATCCGCATCGGCACGAACCACGGCTCCCTCTCCGACCGTATCCTAAACCGCTATGGCGACACCCCGCTGGGTATGGTCGAGTCCGCCCTAGAGTTCGCCCGCATCGCCCGTGATCTAGACTTCCATAACTTCGTCTTCTCCATGAAGGCCTCTAACCCCAAGGTCATGATCGAGGCATACCGCCTCCTCACCGCCCGCCTCCACCAGCTCGGTGGAGACTGGAACTACCCGCTCCACCTAGGAGTAACCGAGGCAGGAGACGGAGAAGACGGACGCATTAAGTCCGCAGTCGGCATCGGGTCGCTCCTGAACGACGGCATCGGCTCCACCGTCCGCGTCTCCCTCACAGAGGATCCTATTAAGGAGATCCCGGTCGCGCAAAAGGTCACCAGCCACTTCCAATCACTGGCCCCAGAGGAGAGCGACTACTCCCAGATCCCCCCCTCATATGATCCGTTCTCCTACACCCGCCGCGCCACAGAGCAGGTAGAGATCCAAGGCATAACCCTAGGCGGCACCGAGACCATCCGCGTCTTTACGACCCAGGAGAAGTGGAACGCCGTCGCGCATAAGCTCGCCTCCATGGGGGACTTCCAGCCAGAGATCGTCGTAGAGACCGCAGGTGTCACCGAGGTCGATCCCCGGGACCAGTCCCAGCTCGCAGAGCTCGCTGACAGCTCCGCCCGCCTCGTCACCATCCCTAACGGATACACAGGAATGAGTGTGGTCGCCGCCTTCCGCCTGCTCGCCGCACGCCTAGACCCACGCCACCCCATCCTGCTTAAGGACACCTTCCAGCCCTCCACTAACCCGGATCGCGACTTTGAGGAGACCCTCATAGAGTCCGCTAAGAACCTCGGCTCCCTCCTCTGTGACGGCATCGGAGACGCCATCATCGTGCAGGGAGAGCAAGCCCCCGGGCAGTCCCTACGCCTCAGCTACAACATCCTCCAAGCCGCAGGTGCCCGTATCTTTAAGACCGACTACGTCGCCTGCCCCTCCTGTGGGCGCACCCTCTTTAACCTCCAGACCACGACCCAAAAGATCCGCGAAGCCACCGGACACCTCAAAGGCGTCCGCATCGCCGTCATGGGCTGTATCGTGAACGGTCCAGGAGAGATGGCGGATGCCGACTTCGGATACGTCGGAGGCGCGCCTAGCAAGATCAACCTCTACGTGGGGAAAACCGCCGTTAAGTTTAACATCCCAGAGGCCGAGGCCGTTGACCGCCTCATCGACCTCATCAAAGAGCACGGCAAATGGATAGACGCCCCGGCACCCATCGCAGCAGATCCCATCAACTAACCCGACGAGCCACCCCACCCACCATGCCAACGGAAGCCCCCCTGCTCCTCCCAGAGACCAGCACCAACACCCAGCTGGATCACACCTGGAATGTCCTCATTCATGATGACCCCGTGAACCTCATGCACTACGTCACTAAGGTCATCATGAAGATCTTTGGCTACTCAGAGCAGAAAGCCACCACCCTTATGATGGAAGTCCACACCGCAGGATGCTCCATCGTCTGGTCCGGCACTAAGGAACACGCAGAGCACTACGTCCAGCAAGTCCAGAGCGCCCAGCTCTACTGCACCATGGAACAAGCGCAGTAGGAACCCTAAAAGCGAAACCAGGGGAGTGACGGCGTCTCGCCGTCACCAGCCACCCGGAGTTGTATCGTGGGGCACCCTATCTATATCATCACGCTTGGCAATAGGTTGGAAACCTTCTCTACGCTTAGCCCGCATCGGGGTCTGAGGGGCAATAGATCAGAAAAACCTAAAAAATCGGCTCGACTATCCTCGGTAAGCTCTCATGGTTTTCTCTACTAAAGATACTATGAGCACTAAACCCAAACTGTTCTCCCCCGGTCCCGTAGATGTTGCTAAGGAAACGTATGATGCCATGTGTAGCCCCACTATTGGGCACCGCGGAAAGGACTTTGAGGAGCTCTACGCCTCTGTCCAGCCAGGTCTCCAAGAGATTGCTCAATCATCCCGCCCTGTTTACCTTAACAC
>CAYWAG010000094.1:0-6429 GCA_964455925.1 uncultured Verrucomicrobiales bacterium
AACCTCTACCTCGTAGAGACTCCTCGCACCGCGGATGGCTTACCTGAGTTTGACCGCTTTACCTCCATCTGTGAGACCCTCCATGATCTTATCGCTAACGGCTCCCTCCTCGCTGCCCATACCCTCGGCGAAGGCGGAATCGCAGAAGGCATCATGAAAATGGCGCTTGGGAACCACATCGGAGCCAGCCTCACCGTGAGCGACCTCTTTACCGAGCGCTTTGGTGCCTTCCTCATCGAGTGTGAGGGCGACCTCCCAGCATCCCTTGGGGCACAGCTCATCGGGCAAACCACGGATAAGGTTACCATCACGACTGGCGATGACTCCGTGCAGCTAGCGGCTCTAGAGCAATCCTACCTCGGTAAGCTCGAAGGCGTTTACCCGAACCACGCCGCCTCTCTCGGTAAGGTCTCCCAATCGGTCGAAACCGTCTCCTCCACCCAGGAGCCACAGCTCATCCGCTCGACGAACTCCACCGCACAGCCTCGTGTCATCATCCCCGTCTTCCCAGGGAATAACTGCGAATACGATACCGCATACGCCTTTAGCCAAGCTGGAGCACAGGCAGAGACCCTCGTCTTCCGTAACCTCACCTCCAGTGCGGTGCAGCAGTCCCTAGACGCCTTTGCCGCCCAGATTGACCAATCCCAGATTCTCATGATTCCCGGTGGCTTCAGTGCCGGTGATGAGCCAGACGGCTCTGGTAAGTTCATCGCCGCCGTCCTCCGCAACGAGCGCGTAAAGGAGGCGATCCACCGTCTGCTCTACGAGCGCGACGGCCTCGCACTCGGGATCTGTAATGGGTTCCAAGCCCTCATTAAGACTGGTCTCCTCCCGCATGGTAAGATTCAGCCCTCCACCGCACAGGACCCCACGCTGACCTATAACACCATCGGACGCCACATCGCCCGGTATGCGGAGACCCGCATCGCCTCTGTGAAATCCCCATGGCTGGCGCAATGCTCCGTGGGCGACATCCATAACATCGCCTTCTCTCACGGTGAAGGGCGCTTTATGGCGAGCCCAGAGGTCATCCAACAGCTCATCGCTAACGGTCAGGTCGTCACCCAATACGTCGATAACTCTGGCGAAGCCAGCATGGATATCTCGGCAAACCCGAACGGCTCCATGTATGCCATCGAGGGCATCTGCTCGCCAGACGGGCGCGTCCTCGGTAAGATGGGACATACCGAGCGTAAGGGCGCACACCTTGCTAAGAACCTCCCTGGCAACAAGCTCCAGCCCCTCTTCGAGAGCGGCGTGCAATACTTCGCGTAAGGGGGGATTTGCCGCAGAAGCGAATCCATACAGGGCGCGGTCATTCAGAACGCCCCGTCAAAAGGGAGGCGCCCAGCCTCCCTTTTTTTTATTTCAGCAGGGCGAGGGCTGCAGAGACGATGCCGTCTACTGCCCAGAGGCGACCCGCACCCTTGTATCCACATGCTAGCATCCCATCTTCCTCTGGCCCTATAAAGTGGACGCCGTCCTCGCGGAGCTGCTGGACATTGCGCTGCGTGGCGGCGTGATCCCACATTTTGCCATTCATGGCTGGGGCGATCAACACGGGGGCACGGGTGGCAAGGTAGATACTGGTGAGCGGGTCTGGCGCTAGCCCCTGAGCACAGAGCCCTAGGGTGTTAGCGGTGGCTGGGGCGATGAGCAGGAGATCTGCCCGATCTGCTAGGTCAATGTGCCCAGGCTTCCAGCTATCTTTCTCGTCCTGGAGCGAGGTGAGCACCGGGTTTCGGGAGAGGGTTTGGAGGGTGAGGGGCGTGATGAACTCCGTGGCACTGCGCGTGAGTACGCAATGCAGCTGGTGTCCAGCCTGGGTGAGGCGAGAGGTAAGGTCAGCGGCCTTATATGCAGCAATAGAGCCACTAATGCCAAGGATGATGGTAGCCATAGAAATGTGAGTTATACCACTGTTCACACTACAAGACAATTTTCACTTTGTTTTTTCTATCCTCAATCACACTACAAGCGCTAGGGCGTTGTCCCTGTTTTTATGCCATCGAGGCGTGGGCTAGTCCGTGAGTGTGCCCTGTGGGTTCGGGCACAGCTAGTGCTGTGCGCTCCGGATTCGCTTCGCTCACATTGTGGCGCAGCCATCCGGAGCGCATAGCACTAGCTATGCCCGAGTAGAGTGAAAGAGCGTGGTCACATTCCCTCATGCAGGAGACCGAAAAAAAAGACCTTCACACTCATGCAGTGCGAAGGCCTAAAGTGACTTTCCCAGCGGGCTCTCGCTACCAAGAGCCCATGGGATGAGATATGAGTAAGGATTACTTCTTACGTCTCGCGAGTAGCGCTACGCCACCTAGGGAGAGAAGGAGTGCGGAGGTTGGCTCCGGAACAGGGACGGCCTCAAGGTCGAACCCATTGATGGCGAACATGTTGTTACTATTGATAGAGAAGACGACATCTGCCTCACCGGAGGCATCTGAGACAACATCAAACTCATAGACATACGGCGTAGGATCTACGAAGGTACCTGCAGCACCGCCATGACCACCAGAGGTGAAGGTGGTAGAACCTGTCAGGTTAGTCGTAAAGGTCGCTCCAGTTGCGCTGTCTGTATCGAAGTGGTATGTGGTAAGGACGAAGGCTTGGCTCACTGGGAGTCCAGAGAGTGACAGTGTCATTGTCTCGCCAGAGGCGACAAAGGCACCGAGGAAGGTCTCATGAAACTGATTACCAGAAGTAGAGTAGACGCCATCTGCGCCACTACGGTAGACATCACGACGGTTGGCAATGTTTGACCAACTGTAGGCAACGCCAACATTGTATGAGCCAGAGAGGTTTCCTTCACCAAAGGTGACGCCAGCGAATGTCTGGAGGTCACCTGTGCTGCCTCCATTTTCAGTGTAGGCGAGGTAGTTAGAGGCGAGGGTGGTTTCTACGTTGAAGGAGTCTACGGGGCCGTTGCCCGCGTCGTTACGCGCTTGGTTAATGTAGAGTGCTCCGTGTGCCGAGGCTGCACCGAGGCCCATAATTAATAGTGTTCTATGTTTCATAAGTTGAGATAAGGGTTAACAAATGCCAACAATAGGATGACTGGTGGTTTATTTCAACAAAATTCTGTTTAAGGACAAGAATGTCATTTTTTATGCCTGTAGAGCGTTTTCATGCCTCTTTATGAAATGATTTTTGGCGTAATAAGTTGTCTTCTACTCCTTTGGTGTTTCGCGGAGTTGCACGGGTGAGGCGGGGAGGGCATCTAGGATCGGGTTCCCCTCCTTACCGACACGCCCGAACTGGAGGACGCCTGTGGGGCACTGCTGCACGCAGGCGGAGCAGCGTACACATTCCGGGTCCTGCATGGGTTCGCCCTTGTTAGCAAAGTTCATGATGTCGATGCCTTGGTGGCAAACGCTGGTGCAGACATTGCAGGAGATGCACTTCTTCTTATCAGCAAAGATGCGGAACTTCCCGAAGCGGGCATAAATATGCATGAGGGCTGCCAGAGGGCAGGCAAAGCGACACCAGACCCGTCCCGATAGGTGGAAGTAGAAGGCTACGCCCAGGATCCCTGCGAAGAGTAGGTCCACAAACCAGACATACCCCCACGGCTGTGCCGTGCCGCCATCGGGCATACCGTAGAGCAGTGTCTTATAGAGCGCCTCTAGCGCGGGCACCCCTAGCCAGGCTAGGATGCGGGTGATGAGAATCAGGAAGGAGAGCGCCAGGAAGACCTGCCCGATCATGTTGAGCTTATTCCATCCAGGACCGTGTGGCATCTTATGGCGGTGCGTGTCGCCCATCGTCTCTGCCAGCCCGCCGCAGGAGCACACCCATCCACAATACGCGCCCTTACCCCATCGGCGCACGATCAGCGGAATAATCACAAAGGTCTGAACGAGGCTGACGATGAGCCATCCCCAGAGCGGCTCATGCGTAAAGACATTCCAGAAGAAGAGGGGCCACGCGAGGATAAACCCAAAGGCGCGCCAATACTCCCGCCCACTGCCATAGCTGACCTCAGGGAGAAAGGTGTCCGCAAAGGCCTTGCCCAGCCCCGCATCGAAGGCTCCATTGGCCCCGGCCCAGGGGAGGAGTAAATAGGGGAGGAGAAAGAGGAAGAAGGTCTGCACCCCGATGAGGGCGAGGGTTTGGCGCTTTACGTAGGGTGTCTTACGCCGTTGGATACGCCGCGCGCCAAAGTAGATCATGGCGCAGCAATACGCGATGGAGTAGTAGAACCCAGGTGCCCCGATCTCGTATTGCAGGGCGCCGAGCGGGTACTGAGGATTCGTAAAGAACTCTCCCCAGCTCGCCCACAGGTCGGGGAGGTTAAAGGGGAAGAGCTTGCGCTCACTCATCCACTCGTTAATAGGCAGCCAGGTGCCTCCTTTCTTCCACTGATAGACAACGGTCATGAGGAGCAGCCCCACCAGCGCCCCGATCCACCACTTAGGCGTGCGCTCGCCAATGATGTCGACCCCAGAGCGACGGAAGAAGTCCAGAGGCGCCTCGCGCCCAATGAGGGTGAAGACCGCTTGGTTCGGTATCTGCTGCCGCTCTCCCGTGGCTTGATTTACGAGCACGCAGGTCCCCTCCGTGATTTCTGCCGGGGAGGTTCCTAGCGCCAGCGTCAGTGTGCCGGCGGCGGTCTCCTCTCCCGTGGCGAGGGCCTGCAGGCGCGCAATGTTCTCTGGCTTCGGGCGGGTTAGCTCAGGCTTACGGTAGCTGAGCGTGACGTCCGCGCCACAGGAGGTGAGGGCGATCGCCGCCTCTGCGGCAGAGTCTCCACCCCCCACCACTACCACCTGCTGGTCGCTATAGTCCTTAGGGTCGTGCAGCCGGTTAGCGACCTTATCGCGCTCTTCCCCCGGTATGCCCAGCGTGCGGTAGTTCCCGCTCCGACCGATCGCCACGATCGTGCGCAGCGCAGTCGTGATCTCTGGGCGCTCACCCCTAGCTGTCGCATGCACCACATGCATGAGGTTCCCCTTCCGCTCAATGTGGGTAATGTTCCCCTCCGTGATTTCGATCTCGGTTACCTGCCTCTGCAGATCCGTGAGGAGAGTTTCTCTGAGCTTAGACTGCTCGTTATACTGGATCCCGCCAGAGGGTGTCATATCTGTGGGGTAGGTAAAGATGCGCTTCCCGCGTGGAAAGTTCTCGATCGTGTTAAAGGGCTGCGCCGTCTCTATGAGGATGTAGCGTAAGCCCGCGCGCTGCGCCTCCATCGCCGCGGACAGCCCGGAGACCCCGGCACCAATGATGGCGACATCATATACGCCCGGCTGCTTCTCCTGCCGCGCCTGCGGGAACCCTGGCTCAGCGAGGATGCCGCGGATCGCCTGCACGCCTGTCTCCGAGGAGAACTTTAAGAGCGGCACGCCACTGAGATCCCCTACAATGCGTAGTCCGGGGACATTAGTCTGGCCTTGCTGACCCACATGGGGGAGCTTCTCTACAGTTCCTGCAGGCCACTTGCCGTGTAGCCAATGATAGTACTTACGGATCATCCACATACAGTCTGAAGCGAAATCACCACTCCTGCAAGCCTGTAAAAAAAGTGAATATATTCACGGAGCTATTAGTCTATATGAGGTAGATGATGAAAACTATCCTACCTCTCATACTCACCGCCTGGATGAGTGCATTCACCCTCAGCTCGGCTTGGGAAAGCGCACTCACGAAGGCACCCGCTGGCCCCCATAAGGCCATGAAGAAGTGTAAGCTCCACTACGACCTCACCTGGAAGGGGCGTATCAAATCCGGCAGCTATACCATTGAGTTTGATCGAAACTCCGGCAAATCCTCGCGCCCCGTCGCTGTGACCTCCTATGGGCACTCCTCAGGCGTCGTGCGTGGCATCTTCCCCTATGACTTTAAGGCGCGCACCACGTATGATGGCAGAACCCTCCGCCCACTCAGCTATAATATCTGGGAGAAGACTAAGAAAGAGACAAAGGACCTCAGCGCCCGCTTTAGCGGCTCCACCGTGCGGGTAAAGCAGGTGAGCTCGCCCCTAGACTCCACCGCGACAGAGACTAAGACCATCACCTACTCGCGCCCGAACCTCTTTGACCTCTTTACCAGCACGCTCTACATCGGTAGCCAGCCCCTGAATAATGGGGATCAGATTAATCTAGTGTGCTTCCCCTTTGATAAACCCTACCTCATCAAGGTGCGCGTCCTCGGGCGCGAGAAGCACCTAGGGCATGACTGTATTAAGCTGGACCTCAAGATGAATAAGGTCAACTCCGATGGCTCCCTTAAGCAGTACGATAAGATGAAGACGACCACAATGTGGATCTCTGACAACGATGACCGCGTAATGGTCGAGCTACGGTCTAAGATCTTTATCGGCGATGTCCGCGCCACGCTCAAAAGCTCCGAGTGGTAGACCCGCCTCGATGAAGAGACGCACCTTAAGGCTGTTGAATGTAAGTGTCATAACCTGCGAATATAGCGGAGCTG
>CAYWAG010000095.1:0-6405 GCA_964455925.1 uncultured Verrucomicrobiales bacterium
CGTGATTGTGAGGTTGGTGAGAGAAGCGGATAGGTGTAGCGAGGGAGACTGAATGACTCCCTGACGGGGACGGTCTGAATGACCGCTCTCCACATATATCCACTCGATTAAATCACACCCTCCCCATCTATTTATGGTGACAAGAGCGCCTTATCTTTGTATATTACGAGAGGATCGACCTGATTACGCAGTGAGAACCCCTTAAAAACCATGATAACGACTCCCATATATACGATGACGGATTTCTTAGACCTCTTTAGCTGGGGGACGCTGTGCTTTATCTTGATCGCGTTAGTGATCTTAGTCGGGGCTAAGCTCCTGAACAAGGCGCTCTCCCGTTATCGGCTGGATCATGAGCTGACGGAGGAGGATAATGCGGCGGTCGCAGTGAGCTTTGGGGGCTTCTTGCTCGCGCTCTGCATCGTCTTACATGGCGTGCTGCTGGCTCCATCGGCGCGGCAAAGCCTAGGGGCGGACCTGCTGAATACCGCGATCTGGAGTGCAGGTGCGGTGGTGCTCCTGATCGTGGCGCGGGTGATTAATGATCGCCTGATCTTACCTCGGTTCCGTAACCATGACCAACTGGTGAAGGGACGTAATGTCGGGGTCGGTTGCGCGCAGGCAGGGGGATACATTGCCACTGCCCTGATTCTAAAAGGGCTGATCATGGCGGAGCTGACATACCCTAGCGGACAGGCGTTATTACAGACGCTGCTGTGGTTTGCGGCGGGTCAGGCGCTCTTCATCGTGTTTGCCCTGGTCTATGAGAAGCTCTTTACCTCGTATTGTCTGCATTCCGAGCTAGAGCGTAACAATGTGGCAGCGGGGGTGAGCTTTGGGGGAGATCTCGTGGCGCTGGGGATCATCCTCTCATATTACGTCCGCTACTATGATAACATGCTGGGGCTGCTGCTCTGGGCGGTGATCGCCATGATCTTCCTACGTCTCGTGCGTGTGGTTATTGACAAGCTTATCCTACCTCGCCAGCCCCTAGACCGTGAGATCAGTGAGGATCAAAACTGGGGGGCAGGGTTTATCGAGGCCTGCGCCTCCATCGGGCTAGCGCTACTGATCACGGGGATCTTAGCGTAGCACGGACGATTAGAGACTGATGGGCAGGGCGATGGAGCAGTTCGCGAGCGCGGCGATGCCCTCCTCACGTCCGACAAACCCCATGGTCTCGTTCGTGGTCGCCTTAATGTTGACGCGGTCTGGCGCTAGGTCTAGCGCGGCAGCGAGGTTAGCGATCATCGCATCGCGGTGCTTCATGACCTTAGGCGCCTCCGCGATGAGCATAGAGTCCACATTCACGAGGCGGGCCCCCTTCTCTGCCACCAGGCTAGCGCACTTCTCCAGGATCTTAAGGCTAGAGATGCCCTCGATGGAGTCATCACTAGGTGGGAAGTAATATCCGATATCAGGTAGCCCCAGAGCACCTAGAATAGAGTCTGCAATAGCATGGCAGAGGACATCTGCATCGGAGTGCCCCAGCAGCCCTACGTGGTGGGGAATCTCTACTCCTCCTAGGATGCACTTGCGTCCCTCGGCGAACTGGTGCACATCGTATCCGATGCCGCTGCGGTATTCGTAATCACTCATCTTTATGTTTGCTTGGTAGTGGATTCCTGTGCAATTCACAGAAGAATTTTCCTCTTTTTCACCCCTTTCCCACTCTGACCCACACATATGTTACGCAGTTTAATGACTATCTCAGGCTTCACTCTGATGAGCCGAGTGCTAGGCCTCCTTCGCGACACTCTACAGGCGAACATCATCGGGATGAATGCGATGTCAGATGCCTTCCTCTCCGCCTTTCGCTTTCCTAATATGGGGCGGCGTATCTTTGGTGAGGGTGCCTTTAACTCCGCCTTTGTCCCCATCTACGGGGAGACCGTGGAGCAGGAGGACCGGATCGCGTCAGATCGGTTTGCCTCGCTGGCGTTCTCCTGGCTGGTGGCGATCCTGGGAGTAGGATCGTTAGTCATTGTTGGTGGGATGCGTTGGTTTATGGCATTCTTCGTGCCAGGGTTCCTCGATGGGTTTGACGAGATGGCGGGCTGGGGCGCAGCAGGGTTCCTGGATGGGCGTAGCTGGAGCTGGATCTGGGGGCATGTGCTGGATCCACAGGGCGGCGAGAAGTTCGCGCACACCGTAGAGATGGGGCGCATCATGTTCTGCTACCTCCTCTGTATGGCGCTCGGGGCACAGCTCAGTGGGGTGCTCAATACGTGGAAGAAGTTTGCCATAGCAGCCTTTGCGCCTGTGCTCCTCAATGTCCTCTTACTACTGGGGTTTGCCTGGATTTGGTTCCTCGATATCGAGTCTAAGCGCGCCATGACCATCGTGCTCTCCTGGTGCATCTTTCTGGCAGGCTGGGCACAGCTCGGGACCCTGTATTATGGGATAAAGCGGCAGGGGATTCGGGTACGTCTCGTCCTGCCTCAGCTCACGCCTAAGATGAAGCAGCTCTTCCTCCTGATGGTCCCAGGGATAGGAGCCGCGAGCGTGCAGCAGATTAACCTCCTGATCAGCACACAGATCGCCTCTACCAACGATAGCTCCATCTCCTACATCTACTACGCAGACCGGCTGAACCAGTTTCCGCTGGGGATGATCGGGATCGCACTAGGCGTATCCCTCCTGCCGACCATTAGTCGCCAGATCGGGGCGAACGATCGCGCAAAGGCAGGCGAGACGCTGGGTGATGGCGTCAACATCGGGATGCTCCTCACTATTCCTGCGGCGGTAGCACTAGGGGTCATGCCCTTTGAGCTCGTGCACTCGACCTTCGGGTATGGGAACAGCACATTAGAGGGGTCACAAGAAACCGCCAAGGTCCTCGCTGCCTTTGCCCTAGGCTTACCGGCATACGTCCTGATTCGGATCCTACAGACTGGCTTCTTCGCGCAGAAGGACACCAAACGCCCGATGAAATACGGGATCGTAACGGTGGGGGTGAACATCCTCATGAGCTTCCTCCTCTTCCCCACCTATAAGCACGTGGGACTGGGGATCACGACCAGTATCGCGGGATGGGTCAATGTCGTGCTCCTGCTTATCGGGTTACGCGGGTTGTTCTCCTTTAACCGTGCCCGCTGGATGAAGATGGGGCGCATCGCGCTCGCCTCCGTAGCGATGGCAGCAGTCGTCATGGTCGCCTCCCACTTCTGCGAGCCATGGATCATGGGAGCGATGTGGCAGCGCCTCACTGCACTAGCCGTCATCATCGGCAGTGGGCTCACCTCCTACGCCCTCGCCGCCCTCCTCCTACGTGCCACCTCACTAGGCGAGCTCAGGCATTATCTAAAGGGGGCGTAACTATTCAGGTGGAGCTGAAGGAGTGGTTAACCGCGAAAATCGCTAAATTGCGCTAAAAAGAACTAAGCTGATTTCATAATCAAAGCGAGGTTTCTTGTAGTTTGCTTTACGAAAGGCGCAGGAGCAACAGGGTATGTGGGCGTCAATTCTGTGAACTCTTGCTCTGTGACTATTCTGGTTCACTCTAACAGGTTCGCGTGGTACGTAATACGATGATGCTCTAACAGCAGGTTTGAGATCCTCTCTTTTTTAGCGGAATTCACACTACACGACATTTTTTTACCCGCAGATTACGCTGATTTACGCAGATTATTTTGGGGGGATTCAGAGGTATTCTGTAATTTGCAGGGTAACGCTAAGATTCCTCTATGGTTTTTGAGGGCGAGAGAGTTTCAGGGTGAATTCCTATTGCAGGCGCAAATCAATTAATTTCTAAAAAACCAAATGGAAATCTGCGTTAATCTGCGCAATCTGCGGGAAAAAATATGAGTAGAAAATTGTCGTGTAGTGTGTGTCGCCCTGAAGGATTCTGATTATGGGCTTGCTCGTGATGGTGGGGATGGAAAAGAATGCGCACATCATGGCAGGCGGTAAGTTAACACCAATGATGGCGCAGTATCAGAGCATTCGTCGCTCTTTACCCGATGATGTGCTTCTCTTCTTTCGGTTAGGGGACTTCTATGAACTCTTCTTTGAGGATGCAAAGGAGGCGGCCTCGATCCTGAATGTCGCGCTCACTAAGCGGCATGATGTCCCCATGTGCGGGGTGCCCCACCATGCGGCGCAGGGGTATATGGCTAAGCTCGTCACCGCGAACAAGCGGGTCGCCATCGCAGAGCAGACCTCCGAGCCTGTCGCAGGCAAGATCGTGGAGCGGGAAGTCACCCAAATCATCTCTGCCGGCACCATTGATGACCTCTCCCTCCTGGATGATAAGAAGCCGAACTACCTGGTAGCCTGCTTCCTGCATAAGTCCCAATGGGGGCTGGCGTGTGTGGACCATACTACCGGTGAGTTCACTGTTGCGGAGTTCGCGGACCTAGAGCTCATGCGGGATGAGATCACCCGCCTGCGTCCGTCCGAGCTGCTCATCCCAGATGGCGCGATGGCAGCGGCGGACCACCCAGACTACGCTCCGCTCTCCTCCCTCCCGTATGCCCAGCCGTATGACTCCTATGCCTTCATCCTAGAGGAGGCACAGAACTTACTGCAGGAGACCTTCCAGGTGAAGTCCCTCGCGGGGTTTGGCTGCAGTGACCTCCTGGCGGGCACTGCCGCTGCGGGCGCGATCGTGCATTACCTTAAGTTCCAGCTGCGCCGCAACTGCGGGCACCTCCAGGGACTATCCGTGCGTGAGTCCAGTGACTATGTCCTCATCGATGCCGCCTCCCAGGCGAACCTCGACCTCGTGGACTCTAAGTCCGGCCGCGCCCACTCCCTGCTGGGGGCGCTGGATGCCACCACCACGCCCATGGGCGCGCGCTTACTGCGCGACTGGATCTTACACCCCCTCCGCGACTACGATGCCCTCACACAGCGCCAGGAAGCCATCGCCTCCTTCCTAGCGGATCCCTATCTCCTGGCTAAGACCCGTGAGTCCCTTAAGGGCGTGCGCGACATGGAGCGCACCCTAGGCCGCCTGAGCCAAGGCAGCGGGAACGCCCGCGACGTCCTCGCGCTGAGCACCTCCCTGGAGCGCCTCCCTGCCCTTCGCGACGATCTGTGCGCTCTCCCCTCACAGCCGGGCAGCCTCCTCGCCCAGCTCATCGCCTCCCTGCATGACTTCTCGGACCTCACCAGCTACCTCGTCGCAGCCCTCACAGCCGAGCCTCCGGCGGGGCTAAAGGATGGAGGGCTGATCGCCGATGGGTTCTCTGCCGAGCTGGATGAGCTCCGAGACATCGCGCGGAACGGGAAGCAGCTGATCGCAGAGCTGCAGGAGCGCGAGCGACAGGCTACGGGGATAGAGACCCTGAAGGTGAAGTTTAATAACGTCTTTGGGTACTTCCTAGAGGTCTCTAAGGCAAAGGTCGCGCGCGTGCCAGACCACTACCAGCGGAAGCAAACCATGACCAACGCCGAGCGCTACATCACTCCAGAGCTCAAGGAGCTGGAGAGCAAGGTGCTGGGCTCCGATGAGCGGTCCCGCCAGCTGGAATACGAGCTGTTCGTGCAAGTGCGCACGCGTGTCTGTGAGCACCTCGTCCCGCTGCAGCAAACCTCCGCTGCCCTCGCTCAGGTGGATGTCCTGCTGGGTCTCTCCGAGGTCGCACAGCGGCAGGGCTACACCCGCCCCACCCTCCTGGCAGACTCACACGAGCTCAGCATCCAGCAAGGGCGCCACCCCGTCATCGAGCAAACCCTCATTGATGAGCAGTTCATCCCCAACGACGCCCAGCTCGACCAGAGCGCGAACCGGCTGGTCATCCTTACAGGGCCGAACATGGCAGGTAAGTCCACCTACATACGTCAGGTCGCCCTGATTACCCTCATGGCACAGATCGGCTCCTACGTGCCTGCCGCAGAGGTGCGGCTGGGGCTGGTAGATCGCATCTTCTGTCGGGTCGGGGCGAGTGATGACCTCACCAAGGGGCACTCCACCTTTATGGTCGAGATGACCGAGACCGCGCTCATCATTAATAACGCCACTGAGCACTCACTGGTTATCCTCGATGAGGTCGGACGCGGCACTGCCACCTTTGATGGGCTCTCCATCGCCTGGGCGGTAGCAGAGCACCTCTACGATGCCGTTGGGTGCCGCACCCTCTTTGCCACCCACTACCACGAGCTGACAGATCTCGCTAGCAGCCCCGAATACACTGCGGTGGCAAACTACCATGTCGCTGTCCGGGAGTGGAACGACGACATCATCTTTCTCCGCCAAATCGTCGCCGGCCCTGCGGATAAATCCTACGGCGTCGCCGTAGCTAAGCTGGCAGGCCTCCCCTCCTCCATCCTCGACCGTGCGAACCAAATCCTCTCTGACCTAGAGGCGAACTCCGCGCGCCCTGACGCCGCCGCCGAACCTGCGAAACCTGCGAAACCTGCGAAACCTGCGAAACCTGCGAAACCTGCGAAACCTGCGAA
>CAYWAG010000096.1:0-6397 GCA_964455925.1 uncultured Verrucomicrobiales bacterium
ATCTGCGCAATCTGCGGGAAAAAATATGAGTAGAAAATTGTCGTGTAGTGTGATCTATATTGATAAATTTACCAGTCGTTTAAATTGGTTAGTTCATTTTGCGGAATTTAGCGTTTTTCGCGGTTAACCACTCCTTCAGCCTCACCTAATAGTTACTTTCAAGCCATAAAAGCCTGACTTTTTAATCTTCTTTGCGCCTTTGCGTCTTTGCGGTTCAAAATCAACTGCGGAGTTAAGGTTGGTGACGGCGAGACGCCGTCACTCCCCTGCCTTATGCACGACGACGGCGGAAGAGTAAGCTGACCACGCCAGCAAAGGCGAGACCACAGGCGGATGGCTCGGGGACCGGGAGGGTAGAGCCGATCATTATGGCGGCACCAGAGTCCTCGTAAGCCCACTCAGTGATTTGGGCTGCGGTGGAGTTACTAAAGACGTTCCCGTTCGTAAGCTCAAAGCGGATCCAACCGTAAACCGTCGTGGCTCCCTGCTCAGTATCACCTGTCATGCTAAAGCCGATGTAGTTATTACCATCGAGCTGGGCTCCGTTCAGTCCTACGGGGACACCTCCGTTATATGGGTTTGGGTGCTCTAAGACCGGGAGTAGTGTAACGGTGGGGTCATCTGCGCCACCTGCTCCAATAATCGCAGAGCTAGCGACACTCGCCGCGCCAGAAAAGTTATAGACCTCATCGGTAAACTGAATGGAGGCAGAGCTATCATTCACGAACTCTAGACTTAATGGCGTAGTAGAGTGATTAATGGCTAGCTTTGCGTCTTTGGTCGTGTTCGACCCTATCAGAGTAATATCGATGGGAGTGCTAGCTGATGCGCTGTGGACATAATGAATGATCTGTGCTTGCGCCGACAATGCAAGCACACAAGAAATCACGCTTACGAATAATGTTCTCATAGAAGTTTATAGAGTCCTCACCCGGCATTAATGTCACTTATTTGTGAAAATTTCCCTATATATCATGAGAGCACAGATCCACTCTCTGCGTAACAATGCGCTTGTGGTGCCGTGAGTGCGCAGGGTAGAACAGAGGGTATGATTCACTCCATGACAGGATTTGGGCGCGGTGAGGCGACTGACGGCACGTATAGCGTGCAGATCGAGATCTCCTCGCTTAACCGGAAGCAGGCAGAGGTCGTCAGTAACCTCCCACGGGACCTCAGCGCGCTGGAGCCACAGTTACGCAAGCTTATCCTAGAGCGCATCTCGCGGGGGCGCATCCAGGTGCAGTTTACCCTCCACACGTCTGACCTGCAGAGTAATGCCATCCGCCTGGATACAGATCGCGCGCAGGCACTGGACCAACAGTTCCGCCGCTTATCGCAGACGCTCGGGCGCGACCTACAGCTCACCGCAGCAGACCTCCTGACCCTGCCAAACATGATCATAGAGGAAGCCGCCGACCCAGACGTCGTATCCCCACTGCTAGAGGAGGCCGCCACAAAGGCGCTCCACCATCTCCTAGAGATGCGGGAGCGTGAGGGACGCGACCTATTAGAGGACACAGAGCGCCGCCTACGTGCCGTAGAGAGCATCATCTGTGAGATAGAGCAACGTGCGCCCACCGTCGTGAGTAACTACCGGAACAACCTCATCACCCGTCTCGCGGAGGTCATGGCAGAGGGGCAAGCCTGGCAGAAGGATGACCGCATCGTAAAGGAGATCGCCCTCTATGCGGACCGCTCTGACATCTCAGAGGAGGTCACCCGCTTTCGCTCCCACCTGGATAAGTTCCAGGACTACCTGATCCAGTCCGCCAGCGTCGGGCGATCACTGGACTTCCTGTGCCAAGAGTTTAACCGCGAGCTCAACACCATGGGTGCCAAAGCCAACGACGCCACCCTCGCCCAACTCGTCGTAGAGGCGAAAACCGAGATCGAGAAGATCCGGGAGCAAATCCAGAATGTGGAGTAGTGCTACTCGGTCAGGTCACTAAACAGGACGTATTTATCGAACCAGGCCTTCAGCTCCTCGGTCATTACTCCGTTCTTAATGTCGGTGAAAAGGTAAGGGCGAGCACCGCGCTTAGCCTCGGTGTCGCGCTTCATGAGGTCGACATCGGCACCCACGTAGGGAGCGAGGTCAGCCTTATTAACGATGAGGAGGTCACTGTTAGCGATAGCCGGTCCGCCCTTGCGCGGGATGTCATCGCCCTCGGTGACATCAATGACGTAGATAAAGACATCGACCAGCTCAGGGGAGAAGATGGCGGTGAGGTTATCTCCGCCAGACTCCAGGAGAACGACCTCGAGGTCAGGGAACTTGGCACGCATCTCGGAGATCGCCTCTAGGTTCATCGAAATATCATCACGGATAGCAGTATGGGGGCAGCCACCGGTCTCTACACCCATGATACGCTCCTCCGGGAGGGCATCGGCAGAGACCAGCATCTTAGCATCCTCGCGGGTGTAAATATCGTTCGTAATCACCGCCATATCACAGCGGTCACGGAAGCTCTCACAGAGGTAGCGGCAGAGCGTGGTCTTACCAGAGCCAACAGGCCCTCCAATACCAACACGGACAAATCGTTTTTTCTTCATAAGTTATAAGGGGTAGGGAGATTAAGAGATAAATAAGCGAGCCGGGGCGTGCTCGTGTTGGGCAGAGGCAATGTCCCAGAGGGGCAGGAAGCCCCCGATGTGGTCCGCCTCGACCAGGAGGGAGGACGCTACCGCAGACGAGATCTGCGGCAGGCAGTCGCTGAGCATACGCTGAATCCCGATAGGACCAAGGTGGAGGAGCTTAAGCCCTGCTTGTGCAAACCCAGAGCACATTTGCCATACATATCCAGATAACGCGGGCTCTAGCGGAATACCATGCAGGTGCTGATAGAGCGCGAGCACCGTGAGGTTTTGCTGCCGAGGGAGGTGCTGCTGTGCGGTCGCAAACAATGCCTCCTGCGGAGGGTGGAGCAGGGACTGTGAGAGGAGCATGAGCTGCCGCCCCATCTTAGCAGACGCCGTGCGCAGCTCCGTGCTCTGCCGGCTCGCCCACGCGAGCTGATCCAGCTCAGAGAGCAGGGCAAAGTCCTCGGCCTCCAGCGCGGCGCGGGCATGACGGATCAACGGGAGGTCCACCTCGGCCGCGCTCGCCATGACATCACGCTGGAGAAAGGTGCTAAGCTCCTCCGCACTCGTAATCTGCCCACTCTGCACGAGCCCCTCTAACCCCAACGAATGCGCGTACGCGCCGATGGGGAGAGCGGGATCTGTGAGCTGGAGAAGGGCTGGTATCCAGTCCGCCTGCGAGGTGTCCATAAGGGGTATTTAAAAAAACAACGGGGGCTAAGGCATTAATGATGGTGGTGCCCCGCATTACGTGAATGCGGGCTAGGCTGAAAGACCTCGTCACGGCGATGGTAATGAATGTGCTGACGGTCAAAGAAGTCTGCCACCGTATTCACCGCCTCCACATACAGCGCTTGGTCACGCACCTCCACTGGCAGATGCTGGTTCCCGATCATCCATCCCAGCTGCGCAGCATCAGCCGCATCCGAGGGAATAGCGACCTCCAGCACCGGCTCCGCAGCTTGCTGGATCACATACGCCTTCCGCTCTGTAATATGCAGCACCGTACCATGCGCAACAGGCTCCTCCAGATCCAGCGCTACCTCGCGCCCATCTGCCGCTGTCGCACGCCACATCTTCTTCTGTAAGGTATGGCGATCTGCAGGAACAGGGATAATCTCCTCACCATGGGTATGCAGGTGAGGAACGGTAGAGAGTAAAAGCGGTGACATAATCACACTCTCATACCACTAATGGCAACGATCTGGTAGTGTTTTTTACCAGTTTAGACCACAACCAGGAAAGCAGAGCACACTTCAGCACTGCCTTTCATACCAACCATGGATGGACTGCTGAGCTAGGGGGATAGGGAGGAACTCTTGCTCTAAGCGAGGGTGGGATTGCTGACGGAGGAAGGTGTCCAGCGTGTCGGGTGTCTCTGGCTGGGGCGCAGGGGTGGGCTCCGCTACAGCGTGGGACTGATGGGTAGTGTAGATCTCCTCGGTCATGAGGAGCGGGGTGAGGTGGGGCTGGTGCTGACGCGCCAGGCGGAGCATGTGCAGCCCCCAGGTATCGAGGTCGCCCCAGTAGGCGAGCGGGAGCGAGGTGAGCCAGGGGGCAGCCAGCCAGTCCAGGTCCAGCCCGCTACCCAGGATCGCGAGGGCGCCTGGGAGGGGCGGAAGGTGGTGGAGGCATTGCTCGTTCTCAATGATAAGGAGGGCGCGCAGGTTTGCGACAGGCGGCTGTGGTCGTGCGAGGTCGCTGCTCTTCATGCGGATGGATGGTGCGGGCAGGAGCCCGCCGTCTAGGTCATGCACGAGCAACCAGTGCGCGCCTGTGCTAGCAGCGCCGAGAAATGCCTCTAGCCCGACCGCACTGGGCTGGTCATCGTAATGGGCATCAAGCAGTGCCAGGATGAGACGGCGGTGGCGATCGAGGAATTTGGTATCGGCACCGGGGAGCGTGAGGGCGCGCAGTGGCAGGCCATCCGCACATCCCGGGGTGAGGCTGGTGGTGACATTGCAGACCAGTTCCAGCTCTGCCAGAGTGAGGCCCCGCCAAAGGTGCTTGCGGGTCACGAGAAGGCCGAGCCAGTCGGGCGAGAGGGCTGGCTGAGCCATCAGGGTGCGGAGCGTCTGGATCTCCTCGCTCTCCGGCGCGGGGGCGATGGCCTGCTCCCAATCGTGGAGGTCTGCGATAATCCACTGCACGGGGAGCGTAATGGCGCTAGCCGTAGCACGGTAGGCGACCTCCGCCGTCACTACCTCGCCGACCCGCACCCGCTCCCACGCCTGACGGTGCTCGCGCACGGAGTCTGGGGCGGTCTTGACCTCCGTGGCAGTAGGCTTACCGATGTTCAGGATAATGGGGAACTCCCCTTCTAGCACCCGTGCGATCCGATGACTGCTGGTGTTCCACTGCTTGATGAGGGTTTGGCGAAGCTGGGTGGGAGATTTCATGATAAGCTCTAGAGTTATGATTGCGTAACTATTCAGGTGAGGTGACAGGATATGAATAGTTGCATGATCGCTTAGAAGAGTTGCTGAGCGGTCTTCATCATCAGGCAGAGCTTCATTTTATCCTCGGCAAACCGCTGAAAGCCGTATTTTTCATAGAACGCCACCGCTTGCTCATCCTTAGCGTCCACTACGACGGCACATGCTCCAATCAATCCGCTATGATCGTATGCTCGCTTAATCGCATCGGCGAGCAACGCACCTCCAAGCCCTCTACCTTGCTGGGAGTTACAGATTGCTAACCGCCCTATGAGAGTGACTGGAATATCAGGATAGCGAGGAAGGCGTTTCTCTACCCCTTTAAAGTGTGTTGCTACCACTTGAGAAGCCGATAAAGTGTAATACCCCAGAACCTGCTTTTGCTCCTCTTCATGGAGTATGTAGCACGCACATGACCGAGCTTTTAATTCTTGTGAGAGTCGCTTTTGTAAAAAGTCATTGAGAGCAGGCTCGCCACAGTCAAAACCAGACCGGTCAAAGGATTTATGATAAAGGGAAATTTCCACTTAGACGGATTTTGTAATGACTTCGTTACGCCGCTTGAAAGCCTCTTGGAGCTTGTCATTCGGTTCAGGTGGATTCTCTAACATATCCACAAACGTTCGTGTTTGAGCCTCATTCAGTTGAATCCTATGATGGCGCTCTAAGACCTCTTGCGCCTTCTCATATGCGAGAGACAACACAAAATCCTTCATGCTCATCCCCACAGTCTCAGACGCTCTCTTAATGAGCTTCTTTTGTTCACTGGGGAGCTTGAAGTCCAAACGGTCTAATTCAACTGCGGCAGCCATAGAATCACGATACGGTCATTATCCGTAATTGTCAATGAATAGTTACACCGCTCAATACATCCGATTTGAGTCAGGCTCTTGGACGTCAATGAAAAGGGCGGCTTCATGTGATGATAGTATCATGGGAGGCGTTTTCTGCTTATGACCGTGGCATGACCGTCCCGGTCATGAATGCACCTACTGGCGCTAGCCACAAATCCACCTCCTTGAGCTGGGGCCTCAGAGAAAATCGCGTCCAAAGCTATGGCGTTGTCTGATGGGGGATTCATACGCGCGGAATTCACGATGCCGCTCCCCATTCTACCACATATCTATATCCTCATCATAGGCAGCCATGGCGAAGTCGTGTTTATGCGGGCCTGCGGCGTCCACGACTTTTCTGATCTGCTGCCATCGGTTGGCATCATCTTCGGCTATGAATAGAGTGGCTAAGCTTAGGGCCGCAACGCGTTCATCTACCTTGTGCTTCTTACTAGCCATGATGCGCATGGCGGCGTCTAAGACCTCCTCTACCAAGACTTTCTCCATGAAGCGCGATAATATATCCCACAACCTAGCGCGTAACTGAGC
>CAYWAG010000097.1:0-6157 GCA_964455925.1 uncultured Verrucomicrobiales bacterium
ACCCAGAGGCCAAGCCGGGAAGGTGTTGGTGGAGAAACGTTGGTGATAGAGAGAGATCTTAGTCTTAAAGTCCGAGTCCTGCAGGTCGGTGTAGAACGCACGGAGCGCGACGGACATGGCGAGCGCCTTATACCCGATGAGGCGGGAAGAGAAGGTGGGCATGTAGAACCCAGCGGCGTCCTTGAACTGCTTCTCGATCTCACGACGGACGAGGTAAAGGGTGCGCTCATAAGCATCATCATCCAGTCCAGCGGTGTTCTCGATCAGAAGGTGCTTAATGGTAGGGCAGGTACGCTGAGCGGTGGAACCAAGCTCATCAAAGCTCACTGGCACGTTACGCCAGCCAAAGAGACCCAACCCACGCTTCGTCACCACAGACTCCGCAAAGGAGCAAATCTGCTTAACCAGTGCATCATCATTGTTCGGGAGGAAGAACACGCCTACCCCGAGGTCGGAGTCTTTCTTAAGGGTCTGTCCCATCTTATCAAGCTCGCGCTTAAAGAGGGAGTGAGGCAGCGCACAGAGGACACCA
The DNA here is from genome assembly GCA_964455925.1 of uncultured Verrucomicrobiales bacterium. Taxonomy (GTDB): domain Bacteria; phylum Verrucomicrobiota; class Verrucomicrobiia; order Verrucomicrobiales; family Akkermansiaceae; genus WTJZ01. The sequence continues at coordinate 533 of CAYWAG010000097.1, forward strand.
GAGCCGTCACCAGACTTACCATCAGCATCGATCGCGCCACGGTGCTGCATGTTTCCTACGGAGCACAGCGCGTAGTCGAGGACATTATAGTTTGCCTCCCCCTTCAGCTGTGCGATCGCACCCATGCCACAGTTTGCGGTTTCGTTTCTGAGACTATGGAGAGATCCGGAGGAGTCTGGGGTATAACGGAGGTCGTATGGTGTCATCGTCTGTATGTTCAGGGTTAGTGTGTGTCTGGGAGATGTAAAGATCAGCTGAAAGGGGCTTCCTTCAAGCAAAAATTTGGGATTCGGGGATTTCCTCTCAAAACCGCTAGAGCTAACGGCAGAGTCGGGCAGGAAAGCCCACTTATACGAGAAAGACAAGTGTGAATTTGACGCGAGCCGTTTTTTCTGACTTGCAGGGGGGATAAAGGGAGAAAAAACGCATCCAGCATAGCAAAAGAGCTACCCTCATATTAGAAGGTAGCTCTCTACTTATACCACTTATAAAAAAAGCCCCCGTTCCACGGGGGCCGAAGGCAAGAGCGAGATTTGACCCGCGCTTCTTCTATGAGAGGTGTTAGTCTAAGAAGACGATCTTCTTATCGCCGTTAGCCTCGGCCTCGGCGCGGGCTTGTGCCTCGTGCTGCTCTGGAGAGCAAGAGGAGTCGATAGGGGCATCTGGGGTGTCATCCTTACGTACTAGATAACCGTTCTCCACCATCCAGTCCTCTACCTCTTCGCCAGACACATCAGCTAACATGTGACCATCGACCTCCACACAGGGAGAGAGCGGCTGCCCCGAGCGCTGCTCCATTTCCCAGCGGAAGGCAGGGTTCGCGATAATATCCTTCTCCTCAAAGGGGAGGTCATACTTACGCATGATAGCGCGCACGCCCTCAGACCAGCCACAATACGTCTTAAGGTAACAGAGAATCTTTGGTTCTTCTTTTGACATAACGGCACTGTAGCGCAGCCGCAGGAAAAAGGAAGGGATTTTTTTCACCACCTATCAGGGAGGGTGACTCGACATGGATGGAAGCCGAAATCCTCGTAAAATAACCTTGCTCTCATACGCGGAGGAGCCACATTGAGCGGCATGAGCACATCCCCTGAGAACCTTGACTTCATCCGTAAGATCATCGCGGATGACCTCGCTAGCGGCAAGCATGAGACCACTGTGACGCGCTTCCCTCCCGAGCCAAACGGCTACCTACACATTGGACACGCAAAGGCGATCTGCCTTAGCTTTGGGATCGCACAAGAGAATGCAGGTTCGGGCGCGCGTTGCCACCTACGCTTTGATGATACGAACCCCGCCAAGGAGGAGACCGAGTATGTGGAGAGCATCATCGAGGATGTCAAATGGCTAGGGTTTGACTATGGAGAACACTTATACTTCGCCTCAGACTACTTCGACTTCTTCTACGACTGTGCTGTAGACCTCATCAACAACGGTAAGGCCTACGTCGATCAACAATCCTCAGAGGAGATTAAAGAAAACCGAGGGAACGTCACCACCCCAGGGACAGACTCCCCCTACCGCGACCGTCCCACAGAGGAGTCTCTCACCCTCTTTGCGCAGATGAAGGAAGGCCGCATCCCCGAAGGTGCCGCCGTCCTCCGCGCTAAGATCGATATGGCATCGCCCAACATGAACCTACGCGACCCCATCCTCTACCGTGTCATGCACGTGGACCACCACCGCACGGGCGACCAGTGGAAGATCTACCCCATGTATGACTTTGCCCACACCCTAGAGGACGCCCTAGAGAAGGTCACGCACTCGCTCTGCACGCTCGAGTTCGAGCTCCACCGCCCTCTCTATGACTGGGTAGCAGAGAACTGCCCCATCCCGGCACATCCACCGCGCCAGATCGAGTTCTCTAAGCTTATGCTCAGCCACACCGTCATGGGTAAGCGTAAGATCCGCGAAATGGTCGAGGAGGGCATCGTAGCGGGCTGGGATGACCCACGTCTCCCCACCCTCTCCGCCATCCGCCGTCTAGGGTACCCACCAGCTGCGATCCGGAACCTCTGTCACCAAGTCGGGATCACTAAGTTCCAAGGCACCACCGACATCGCCGTACTCGAAAAGTGCGTGCGCGATGACCTCAACAAATCCGCGCAACGTCGCATGGGTGTGCTGAACCCTCTGAAAGTCGTCATCAACAACTTCGATGAGGGGCACCCAGAAGGCGTGCTCCTCTGCCAGGCCAACAACAACCCAGAGGACTCTGAGGCAGGCACCAGAGAGGTCCCGCTCACCCGCGAGATCTACATCGAGCGGGACGACTTTATGATCGAGGCGCCTAAAAAATACTTCCGCCTAAAGCCAGACGGCGCCGTCCGCCTCCGTGGGGGATACATTATCCTCTGCACCGGCTATGACACCGATGCCGACGGCCAAGTCACAGAGGTCCATGTCGACTACCTCCCAGACACCATTGGGAAGTCCGCCCCAGAAGGGGTCAAATGTAAGACCGCCATCCACTGGGTCAGCGCAGAGCACGCTGTCAATGCCGAGATCCGCCTCTACGACCGCCTCTTTACAGACGAGGCTCCTGATGACGCCGAGGGTGGGTTCCGCAGTTGCCTAAACCCAGACTCCCTCTCCGTGATTACACAGGCTAAGCTAGAGCCCTCCTTTGCGCAGGTTCCTGCCGAGTTCTCCTGCCAGCTAGAGCGCATCGGGTATTTCACGACAGATCGCCACGACCACCAGCCAGGCGAGCGCATCATCCTAAACCGCACGATCACGCTCAAGGACTCCTGGAAGAAGTAGCATCAGAAATCTACGAATCCCCTTTACACAAAAGATCACATAACCTTATGTAAAGAACATGCCAAAGGTCTACATTCTCGGAGAAAACTCACAGCCCATTGCCAAGGTGGGCTTCCCGCTAGACGAGCTAGAAGTCACCATCGGACGGAGTGATGAGAACCACATCGCCATCACGCATGATGCGACGGTCTCATCATCTCACGCCCGCATCAGCCGTGTGCTCGGTGGGTTTGTCATCGAGGACCTCCAGTCCACGCATGGAGTCACTAAGAACGGCCAAAAGGTCAACCGCGCCTCGCTGCGCCAAGGCACTACCATCAAGGTCGGCACCGCCGAGATCAGCTTCACCCTCGATGACGAGGAGACCATTAAGCTCTCTAAGGAGCCAGATAAGCCCAGCTTTAAGATCACCCCAGAGCACCTCGCAGAGCTCAACGGCCTGCACAACGGTAGTGTCCAAGAACTCTCCTTCCGCGAGGCTCTCATCCAGGAAGTCACCCAGGCCAGCAACGACCACGGGCCAAAGTCCGTCCCTCTCGCACAAGCCCGCCCTGTAGAGCCAGCTCCCCAGCCTGCCGCCGCGCCTCTCCCTGCGGCAGCCCCGACAGCAGCTCCAGCCCCAGTGGCGGCGCCCTCTATGGCACGCCCCGCTGCCGCCCAATCCGCAGCCCCCCCAGTCTCGCGCCCGCGCACATACGCCCCGGTAAAGAAGAGCAACCCCATGGCAGGCTTTCTAGTCACCATCATCTTCGCCGCCCTCGGCCTAGGTGGCGGTCTCTGGTTTAAGCACTACCAGCTCTATGATGGCGCCAACATCCTTACCGACATCCAAGAAGAAAAGATCTTGTTCGGCAAGACCGTAGACGCCTCCGAGCTAGAGAACTAAGCCCCCTCCCCTGCTCACTACCTCTCAATCTACACCACCATGTCAGAGAAATCGATCTTTGAGAAAATCTGCGCACGCGAGCTCCCCGCTGACATCATCTACGAGGACGACCACTGCCTCTGCTTTCGGGACATCGCCCCACAGGCCCCCGTGCACGCCCTCCTCATCCCCAAGCGCCGTATTAACCGCATCGGACAGGCGAACGCCAACGACGCAGAACTGCTCGGTCACATGATGACCCAGATCCCACAGCTCACAGAGACCTTAGGCATCGCAGAGAGCGGCTTCCGCCTCGTCGTTAACAACGGTGCCGACGGAGGCGAGGCAGTCCCCCACCTGCATATCCACATCCTTGGCGGCCGCGCCCTCCAATGGCCTCCAGGTTAGAGAGATCATAAAGATCCACCACAAGGCACCTCCCCCCAGCGGAACGGGGGCTTTAGTCCCCGCGATCCACGCAGGACTGCTCCTAGCATTGAGCCTCGCAGTCCACCTCTGCGGCGTGGGGGACTGAGGTCCCCCTTCCGCTAGGGGCGAACACTAAAAGTCTTGCAGGTCGTAAAGCTCCGCACTAAGATCACTCCTCATGGGACTCGATGGCGTAGAACTTATTATGGCTGTAGAAAGCACCTTTGGGATCAGTATTCCGGATGCCGATACAGAGGAGATGCTGACTCCTGCCTTGCTGATCCAGTATGTCCAATCCGCAGTACAGGCAAAACCTGAAGCTAAACCATGCTTGTCCCAGAGGGCATTTCATAGCGTGAGAAAAGACCTGATGAACGTGCTCTCCGCGAAGCGAAACGAGATTGCTCTCGACACCAAGATCTGCAAACTCTTTCCTAAAGCCCTACGAGCTGATAAATGGGAGCAGTTCAGACAAGTTTCCAACATAGCGAGTTTACCTGATTTACGCTTCGGGCGAGGGACGGTCTTTGCCCCTACTCGAGTGAAGTGCTTAGTGAAACAAGAGGTTCACAGAATTGCAGCAGCCCTCTGTCTATCAGGCGAATGGGCCACCTCTGAGGTGAGATCTATGATAAGAATGATCATCTCAGAGCAACTCGGCATCAAAAGGTTCTCAGACGAGGATGAATTTGTCCGAGACCTCGGAGTGGATTAGCAGAACGGGGACTTCAGATCTCGGCTAGGAGCGCAAGCCTCCCTGCTGGCACTCCTATTGAGTTTATGTGCTCGGGCAACCCAGCCGCACAATACGTCCCCAGGCAAATAAAAGCAAGAAAGCAGCTATTGGGGAGGCCGCATGTAAGGAGCGATGCCCTGTGAGTACACAGCAGGAAAGCGGTCGATTAATTTTACGAGTTTGTGAAGTTCTGGACTGCTCCAACGAACGACTTCTAGGGTAAGGTCGTGCTTATGCTGGAGGTCTTTCCAGTGGATGATCCTCTCGTGATGAAAGATTCGATTGCGAAGGTTTCTGATAGCGTCCAAGGAGCGCTTGATTTCCTTAGGCTTATGGCGTGATTTCTCTAAGAATGGGAAGATCGATTTAATATGGTTCGGCAAAAAGCCCTGAGGGGAATGATAATCCCCTTGGAAAAGATGCGTCCAAAAGCCGAAGTTTAATTCAGCAATGGTATTGTGAGGAGTTGGTGGTTTCTTCGCTCTAATGAGTTTACTCTGGGCACTTTGAACTTCCCTTACGCCCCAATCGGTTAGCGTGAGTTGACTAGAGTCATACCATTCTTCGCCGTACTGCTGAGATAGAAAAGAGTGTAGCGTGTTTCTGAGGCTAACTTCACAAAAGTGTAATGAGGCGTAAAGCGACTCCGAGAGCGCGATATTCCAAAGGTATCGTGCAAGTGCGGCTTCCTGATCAACGCCATCCTGAGCATAAGAGCTGAGCCTTTCAGGAGAAAGACCTTCAGCGATAAGTTTGTAAGAAAGATCTTGCATGAAGAGGACGACTTTGGTTTACTTATATCGTAAACCCCGAATGTTCTTCTCCTACC
>CAYWAG010000097.1:6167-6361 GCA_964455925.1 uncultured Verrucomicrobiales bacterium
GCCACCACCTGTGAGCGTAGCGGAATTCGGACCGCACAGCCCCAGCTGTGCCCGAGCCACAGGGCGCACCCTCGCACTAGCCCACGCTTCGAAGCCAAGAAAAGCGGAACGAGGACTTCAGCCCCGCGGCTAGGAGCGCAAGCATCCCTGCTGGCACTGGGCTTCACTAGGCATCCCTGCCTTGTGATGTTGTG
>CAYWAG010000098.1:0-6315 GCA_964455925.1 uncultured Verrucomicrobiales bacterium
GCCTTGGGCGCCGTTGAGTTCGGCTACGATGGCTTCTTCTTGCGCGGCTAGGGTTTCTGCTACAGGACCGAACTGGGCTGCGAGGTCGGCGTCGGTGCTGGCGGCTAGGGCTTGGGCCCAGTAGAGGGCGACGTAGAAGTGGGAGCCTCGGTTGTCGAGTTCGCCGGTTTTACGCGATGGGGCCTTGTTGTTGAGGAGGTATTGCGTGGTGGCGGTGTCGAGCGTGGTGCCGAGGATTTGGGCCTTGGCGTTGCCATACTTCTCGGAGAGGTGCTCTAGGGAGACGGCGAGGGCGAGGAATTCGCCGAGGGAGTCCCAGCGGAGGTGGTTTTCCTCGAGGACTTGTTCGACGTGCTTGGGCGCGGAGCCGCCGGCTCCGGTCTCGAAGAGGCCGCCGCCGTTCATGAGGGGAACGATGGAGAGCATCTTGGCGGAGGTGCCGAGCTCGAGGATCGGGAAGAGGTCGGTGAGGTAGTCACGAAGGACGTTGCCGGTGACGGAGATGGTGTTTTCGCCTTTGGCGAGACGCTCGAGGGTGTATTTGGTGGCCTCAACCGGGGATTTGATGAGGATCTCGAGGCCTTCGGTGTCGTGCTCTGGGAGGTAGGTGTTGACCTTGGCGATGAGGTTGGCGTCGTGTGGACGGTCGGCATCGAGCCAGAAGATGGCGGGCCAGCCGGTAGCACGGGCGCGGGAGACGGCGAGCTTAACCCAGTCTTGGACGGGGAGGTCTTTCACCTGACAGGCACGCCAGATGTCGCCTTCTTCTACCTCTGGGAAGCACATGAGGGTTTCGCCCTCAGAGTTTTTGACGCAGATCATGCCGTCTGCTGGGACCTCAAAGGTCTTGTCGTGTGAGCCGTATTCCTCGGCTTTCTGTGCCATGAGGCCGACGTTTGGCACGGTGCCCATGACGGTGGGGTCGAAGGCGCCGTTGGCCTTACAGAAGTCGATGGTCTCACGGTAAACGCCGGCGTAGGAGGAGTCTGGGATGACGGCGTTGGTGTCTTGTTGCTCGCCGGCCTTGTTCCACATTTGCCCAGAGGTGCGGATCATGGCTGGCATGGAGGCGTCGATGATGACGTCGGAGGGAACGTGGAGGTTGGTGATGCCCTTGTCGGAGTTCACCATGGCGAGGTCTGGGCCGTTTTCGATACAAGCAGCGAGGTCGGATTGGATCTCGGCTTGTTGGTCGGCACTGAGGCTTTGGATCTTAGCAGCGACATCACCGATGCCGTTGTTCGGGTCGATCCCTAGCTCGGCGAAGAGGGCGCCGTGCTTGGCGAAGAGATCCGCGAAGTAAACCTTTACGCAGTGGCCGAAGATGATGGGGTCAGAGACCTTCATCATGGTGGCCTTCATGTGGAGGGAGAAGAGGGTGCCGTCGGCCTGAGAAGCGGCCTTTTGCTCCTCTAGGAAGGTGAGGAGGGCTTTCTTGCTCATGTAAGTGGCATCGAGGACTTCGCCCGCGAGCATTTGCAGACCGTCCTTGAGGATGGTTTCGGTGCCGTCCTTAGCAGTGTGGAGAATGTGAACGGTAGTGGCATCTGGGATCACCACGGATTGCTCATTGGAGCAGAAATCGCCGCTGGTCATGTGCGAGACGCGGGAGAGACTATCGGCGGACCAAGCACCCATGCGGTGTGGGTTTTGCTTAGCGAACTCCTTAACGGCGCCTGGGGCACGGCGGTCGGAGTTGCCCTCACGGAGGACAGGGTTTACGGCAGAGCCTTTGACCTTATCGTAGCGCGCCTTGATGTCTTGCTCCTCTGGAGTGGACGGTGCCTCTGGGTAATCTGGGAGGGCGTAGCCCTGCGCCTGGAGTTCCTCGATGGCGGCTTGCATCTGTGGGATGGAAGCGGAGATGTTCGGGAGCTTGATGATGTTGGCATCTGGCGTCTTGGCGAGGTCGCCTAGCTCGGCGAGGTGGTCACCGACCTGCTGGTCTGCGGTGAGGGCCTCTGGGAAAACGGCGAGGAGACGAGCGGCGAGGGAGATGTCGCGCGTCTCGACATTGAGGCCGGAGGACTTGGTGTAGGCCTTGACAATGGGGAGGAAGGAATACGTGGCCAGGGCTGGGGCCTCGTCGGTGATGGTGTAGATAATGGTTTGGTCGCTCATGGGGATATACCGGGTAAGAGGTGATAAATCGTTCTTGTCCCCCACGCTTAAACAAGAATCAACGCGTTACAAAAGATTTAATGTCATAAAGTTTATTCATCCTGCTCCTCTACCACAGGCTCATGTAAGACCTCCTTTATGAGCTGCCCCTGGGCGGACCAATGCCGCTCTAGCCCGTATGCCATGCCCATGATGTAGTCACATTTGAGCTTTTGGGTGCCGTTGGGGTGCCACTCTTGCTGTAGCCCGCTGAGCTGTCCCTTAGCGTAGTTATAGAAGGTCTTCATGAACCCGTTATCATGCCATTCCAGCCAGTTCCCGTGCGGTAGCCCGTCCTGGTATCCGTAGCGCGCCTTTAGGATGGCGTTAGGAATGTCACTGGCGACCAGCAGGGGATGGTCCACCTCTAACTCCTGGATCACGATGCCCGTAAAGAGCTGTGTCCCGAGGTAGAGCTTCCCGTCACGGAGGGAGAAGGCGGGGTGCGACTTAGCGATCTCTAGCGGGCCATCAGGATCCCAGGCATGACCGGGGTGCCCTAGTGAGAGGAGGGTGGTAAAGGCGACAGTAAAGAGGAGACGTAGCATAACCCCCGCACCATACGAGCAGCTACGCAGGAGGTAAATGGAATTTCTCACCAAGGGGCGGTGTTTACCTAAAACCCGCAGATGATTTGAACCACAGAGGACAGGGCAATCAAATAAGGGAGAGGTAAAAAAAAGAAGCACGCGCCATCTGGCACGTGCTTCTCAACTATCTGATTCCAAAATTCTGTGGTATGCAGGGTGGCTTAGAACGTGGCGTCGGCTACGTCGAAGTCGAACACGACGAGGCGCTCGAGACGGGGTTGGACGAGGTCTACGACCTTAAGGTGCACAGGGTGGGGGAGGTAGGCGTCGCGGGACTCTGGGCTGTCAAAGGTCATGATGAACCCGTGTGTGAAGTCCTCGTTAAGGCCCTCGTCGGACTTATACGGGCCGTGTTCCATGCTGAGGAGACCGTCGATCTGACCGACCATCGCCTTCATGGCGGAGAAACATTCGTCGATCTGCGCAGGGGAGATCTCTGGCTTAAACTGGAATACGCCAAAGTGGCGGGTAACTGGATTACTCATAATTTGAAATAAAGGTTAGTGGGGTAATAAAGAAAGGGGGGCTTATGCGCCCTGAAGGAGGTCAATGAGGGCCTCGGCAGCGGTGATGGCGAACTGCTCGTCATTAATGTCGGTGTCTAGCTCGGTGACGGTGCCCTGGTAGTGCGTGCGCACCGCGGTGAACAGTGCCTCGTCGGCGGCGGCATCATAGAAGGGCTGCCCCTGCTGCGCTACGACACTGATGCCCTGAAGGGGGAGCAGCATACGGGTGGCGGCGGGGTTCGCATTAGCCTTATCCGCGATGATCTGACCGAGCTGGGCGCATTCCTCTGCGTTTGTGCGCATGAGGGTGACCTGTGGGTTATGGATGTAGAAGGTGCGTCCCTCGTACTGCGCAGGCACGCTGTCACGCTCGCCGAAGTTCGCCATATCCAGACAGCCAGGGGCGATGACCGCTGGCACCTGTGCCTTTGCCATGGCGTCCATGCGGGTAGGACCTGCGGAGAGGGTAGCGCCGGTGACTTCATCCGCCCACTCGGTGGTGGTGAGGTCTAGCACCCCGGCTACCATGCCGGACTCGATGAGGGACTCCATCGTGCGCCCGCCCATACCAGTGGCATGGAAGACGAGAACCTCGTAGCCGGCGGCCTCTAGGACCTCGGTGGCTTTATTAATACAGTCGGTAGTGTTACCGAACATACTCGCTACCACCAGCGGCTTAGCAGAGGAGGTGCCGGTCTGGACTTTGGTCGCGACCATGCCGCAGATAGCGCCGGCGGCCTGGGCAAAGAGGCGGCGGGAAATACTGTTCAGCCCCGCGACATCGACGATGCTAGGCATCATGACGATGTCCTTAGTGCCGACGTAGTGCGCGGTGTTTCCACTGGCGAGAGTAGAGACCATGAGCTTAGGGAACCCAATAGGGAGTGCCCGCATCGCCGCCGTGCCGATGGCGGTGCCCCCACCGCCACCAAGGGAGATGATGCCATCGATCTTACCGTCAGCCTGGAGCTGCGCCACGAAGATAGGAACGGCCTCAGAGATCGCGACGACACATTCGCCCCTGTCCTGCTTCTCGTAGAGCGCGGTGAGATCCTTCCCCGCTGCTGCTGCGACATCGAAGCGGGTGTAGTCAGGAGTGACCTGGGGATCCGCATACGATCCGACATCAATGAGGAGGGGGGTGTGACCTTGCTGGCGAATAATCTCTGCGACATAAGCGTGCTCATGTCCCTTAGAGTCGAGCGTTCCGAGGACGGCGATGTTCATAGGCTGCGGGCTAGTGAGGGGTTACTTAATGCGCTTCACAGGGATGGACTTAAACTCCGCGGTGAGGTCACGGATGGAGCTCTCTACCGCCATGCGCTCGATGGACGAGGCACCGACGAAGCCGACGGTGTCGGTGTGTTCGTTAATATAAGCAGCATCTGCAGGAGTGGCGATGGGACCACCGTGGGAGAGGACGAGGGCGTCCTTGTTGACGGAGTGTGTCGCCTCACAGATCTGCTGGGTAAACTTAGCGGCGGCATCTAGGCCGACAGCGGCATCAGAGACCCCGATGGAGCCACCGATGGTGCATCCAACGTGTGCAATGACGACATCCGCGCCTGCGGCCGCCATTTTCTGAGCTTCCTCTGGAGACCCGACATAAACGATGGAGAACAGATCCATCTTACTGGTAGCCAGCTCTACACAGTCTACCTCCTTTTGCACGCCCATTCCTGTTTCCTCGATAGAGGTGCGGAAGCTCCCGTCGATGATGGAGTGGGTGGGGAAGTTGTTGATACCGGAGAAGCCCATGTCCTTTACCTGCTTAAGCCAGTGCCACATGCGGCGGCGAGGGTCAGAGGCGTGCACCCCGATGCAGACTGGGATCTCGTTGACGACAGGGAGTACCTCGTATTCGCCGATGTCCATAGCGATGGCGTTAGCGTCGCCATATGCCATCATCCCGGCGATGGAGCCGTGCCCCATCATACGGAAGCGGCCAGATGCGTAGATGATGATAAGGTCTGCGCCCCCTTCCTCGATAAACTTAGCCGAGATGCCGGTGCCTGCGCCAGCGACAATAATAGGCTCGCCCTTAGAGAGGGTATCTCTGAGACGCTCGTTGACTTCACTTCTAGTGTAAGGATTTCCGATTCCAGTATAGGGATTTGGCATGGGTAATACTGTAGACTATCAACTCTTAGGTTTACAAGCGTGCTTCCTCCACTATCATATATTGTAATTCCACATCACCCATGCCTTCACCCTCAAACACCTCTGTTCTAGGAGAAAATAGCCGTTGGACGAGCGTCGCACGCAGCGCAGAGGATCGCCCACTGGCGATCACTCCCTGCCACCTTTGTGCCCAGCTCACACAGTTTAACATTCAGCATGTCGGGATCATGCAGGCGCAGGCACCGTATGAGATTTTGCGCACATACTTATCTGGCACCTTTGTCCTGGCATGCACAAAGGGGACGGGGGAGGTCCTGATGGATGGGAAGTGGCAGGACATTTCTGCCGGGCAGGCATGCCTGTTACCGCCCTTTACCACGAATGCGTTTAGAGCAAAGGAGGGCGGGACATGGGAGTTTGCCTGGGTGCGGTATATGGAGGAGGAGAATAAGTCCACGGTGGCAAACGCCCTCACGCCACTGATCGATACGTATAACGCTACTTCTCTAAAGCTCGCCATCCAGGGACTGCTGGACGAGCTCAGCCATGATGCCGCGCGCAATGTGCTGCCTGCGTGGGTCAACACCATCCACCAGCTCGTGCTGAAGTTTACGAAGCCCGTGAAGATCGATGAGCGCTTACACAGTATGCTCACCATGGTCGCTCCTAAGCTGGATTACCCCTGGACGCTCATCGAGCTGGCAGATCAGTGTAACCTCAGCCCCGAGCACCTGCGCAGGCTCTGTAACCAACAGCTGGGGCGCAGCCCCATGCAGCAGCTCACCTCCATGCGCATGATGCTGGCTAAGAAGCTGCTCCTAGAGACCGCCCAGCCCATCCCTGCCATCGCTAAGGCTGTCGGGTATGAGTCCCCCTTTAGCTTCTCTAACACCTTCCTGAAGTGGGTCGGGTGCCGCCCTAGTGAGCTGCGGGCGTAA
>CAYWAG010000099.1:0-6260 GCA_964455925.1 uncultured Verrucomicrobiales bacterium
GGTGACCACGTAGTCGATGGTCGGCTCGAAGCTCGCTGGGGTCTCGCGCGTGATGTCGTTCGGGAGTTCATCGAGGGTGTATCCGACGGCGAGCTTAGCGGCGATCTTGGCGATCGGGAAGCCGGTAGCCTTGGAAGCCAGCGCAGAGGAGCGAGAAACCCGGGGGTTCATCTCGATCACGATGCAGCGGCCGGTATCAGGGTCGACGGAGAACTGGATGTTCGAGCCGCCGGTCTCGACGCCGATCTCGCGGATAACGGCAAAGGAGGCGTCACGCATGATTTGGTATTCGCGATCGGTGAGGGTTTGGGCCGGAGCCACGGTGATGGAGTCACCGGTGTGCACGCCCATAGGGTCAAAGTTTTCGATGGAACAAATGACGACACAGTTGTCGGCATGGTCACGCATGACCTCCATCTCGTATTCCTTCCAGCCGAGGAGGGATTCCTCGATGAGAACTTCATTGGTCGGGGATGCCTCGAGACCACGGTGGAGGATTTCCTCGAACTCGTCCTTATTATAAGCGATGCCGCCACCACGTCCACCAAGGGTGAAGGCGGGACGCATGATGAGCGGGAAGGTGCCGATCTCCTCGGCGATGTCGCGGCCTTCTTGCATGCTGTGGGCGGAGCCGGACTTCGGCACATCGAGGCCGATGCGGATCATGGCCTCCTTAAACTTCAGGCGGTCCTCGCCCTTCTCGATGGCATCAGCCTTCGCGCCGATCATCTTGACCTTATGCTTATCGAGCGTGCCGGCATGGAAGAGGTCCATAGCGCAGTTTAGCGCGGTTTGGCCTCCGAGGGTGGGAAGGAGAGCATCGGGCTTCTCCTTGATGATGATCTTCTCGACGACCTCTGGGGTGATCGGCTCGACATAGGTAGCGGCGGCGAACTCAGGGTCGGTCATGATGGTGGCTGGGTTCGAGTTCACCAGCACCACCTGGTAGCCCTCTTCCGCCAGTGCCTTACAGGCCTGCACGCCCGAGTAATCGAATTCACAACCTTGGCCGATAACGATCGGTCCTGCTCCAATAACGAGAATTTTATTTATACTAGTGTCCTTTGGCATGCGCTGTTGAGGGGTAAACTTGTGAGGGTGTATTCCACGTTCCCCTCCTTTGTAAAGCAGGCATTCACGTTTTCTTTTGGTCGATGTGTGAGGGTATAAAAAAAAGAGTCCCAAACGGGACTCTCACTGTTGGCTCATGAGCCAAAGTTGAAGGGGGGAAGGGTGTTATGCCTTCTTAGCCTTGCGGATGATGTCTGAGACAGTGTCAGTAGGCTGTGCACCGTTAGAGATCCATTGGTCGGCTTTCTCAAGATCGATCTTCCAGTTTTCCCCCTCTACGAGTGGGTCATATGTTCCGATCTGCTCGATGTAGCGACCATCACGCGGAGCGCGTTTGTCGGCTGCCACGATTTTGTAATAAGGACGGTTCTTGGAACCTTTTCGTTGTAATCTGAGTGCTACCATAGGTAAGAGAAATTGGGAGATGAGTTATACCCTGTTTTCGTAGGGTGGCAAGTCTTAATTAAGAAAAGTTTTTTACGCCTACTGAACAGGGTGATGGGGGCTAAGGCTACTTGTCCTCCTTCTTTGGAGTAGGGGCCTCGAAGTCCAGGACGCTATTGACAGTCGGGTGCCTACGTCTAGGGGGATGTGTGACGAAGGTAAACTGGCGGTGGTTGGGGTAGTTCGCCCAGTATGAACTCGCGATTTTAACGGGGGCGTGATCAACACTTTCTGAGGCGAAGATTTGCACGGGGATGTCCTTTACTGTTCGGGTTATCGGCTCTGCGGTTCGGTAGGAAGCGGGCTTCAGGGTAATCTCCTGCTCTCCATATTCCACCCGCACTCTCTGCTTAGTAAAGTTATAGAAGGTTGTGGAGCCGGTCTTGAGATTAGCGATGTCTACCACCATAGCCCTTACTGGGACGATCGTGTTTTCAGGGGCTGGGGTCAGGATCGCGGCGACGCGTCTGACTTCTGCCGCCACTTTGATAACAGGCGCATCTACAGGGATTTCTTGCCCCTCCTCTGGTAACTTTGCTAGGATGCGTAGCTCTAGGTCGCCAGCAGGGAGCTCATAGTCGGGTGAGATCCGTCTGGTGGAGAGCTTTACCTTCTGCTGATAGCCAGGCGCGACGAGGTACACCTCGCGGGGGCAATCCTTCTCAGGGGCAATCAGGTGAAAGACGATCTCCCGTGCAGAGGCGAAAGACAGGGCGAGTAGTAAGGTGATAAGCGTACGTATAGTCATATGTTGAGTAGTTGTGGGGGCGGGCAGCTGAGTGCTATGTGTGTATGAAGATGTGGGAGTTAGTTAATCTCTGATTCATCGAGCCAGCGGAAGGAAAGGATCTTGTACTTTCTGCCCATGACTTCGTTGATAGGGGAGGTGAGGTCCGCGAGGCGAGAGCGTGCATGGTCAGCGGGGTCTACGAACTCCGCCGTTCTCTGCACTAATACTTCGCACCAGGCTTGGGAGACGATGTTACCATTCGCAGCTCGGGCATCACCGTAAGCGCGGATGGTAAAGGTGTCATCTCGTGCAGACATGAGCGGGGCGATGGGTTTGATCACATCCGCCTGGCGTAACCAGCCTGGCACCCCATACAGGGTGCTGCCTTCTGCAGCCGCATTAAACTTATACTGAGGATCACCGGGAATGTGTGCGACAGCCACGTTCTGTCCACGTGTTTTGAGCTCGGCATTAGGATCTGTAGCCATGTGATCGATAGCGTATTCGATCACCCCGGCTAAAGCCCGGCTGTTGTCGCTATTTGTTAGGCGGCGGTTCACAAACTCAGAGAGCGAGAGGAAGGGGCCACGAGCCCGGACCTCCTGCACAATGAGGGTGGCTAGCTCCCCGATCTGACCTTCAGATAAGGTCGGATAACCAGATACGAGCTGCTCTATACTGGAGCCTCGAGCAGCGCCCGCGATAGAGGTGCGAGGGAATGGGACACTCGTGCCTGTATCTGTATCTAAGGCTACTGATGCGCCAGTATAGTAAGGCACCTGTGAGTTTTGACCTTGCTTTAGCAGGGCTTCCCAGGCCTCCACAGAGGTGGAGTTAATGTTGAACATGCCGCGCACCTCTAGAGCCGCCGCTACAGACTCATAGCCATAACCAACGTAATTCTTGTCAATAGAACTCCTCTTCCCCTCGGAAGCACTCATTGAACGATCTACCTCATTCGATACCGTAGTCTGATCCGTGCTATGGGCGGCAGGCATGTAGAAGCGGTTTGGAAGTGGCTGAGGCGCAGTCTCGTTCAGCAGGCTGGACATCACGCTTTCTGCGTTTTCTCCACCTGTAGCGGAGAATGCCGATGGTTGTTCGCTGATGGAGCTAACGAACCAATCATCAAAGAGGAGGTTATTGAGGATATAGGAGTCATCATTGCACATGTGCCCCAGATCGGCTTGGCTGTTGCTATCCGTATTAATACGGTCAGGGAGGAAGAGAGGCTGAGCAGAGGAGTTTCCTATTAGGTTTGAGCTAAAGGGTGGAACAGGCTTTTTGTGTGTTGCATCAAAGTTTTGTAGCTCGCCTAGACTCTGAATCGGACGGAGCGGAAGTTCACTGGCGATCATTCGAGAGACTCCAGTACCAGGGAGGAAGCCTGACATGAAATAGGCTCTGCTGTCGTCCAGCTCAAACTGAGGAGTGGAAGTGCTGTTCCAAGAGTCAACTTGCTCAATAAAGTTCGCTAAGGGCGCATTCCATGGATGAAGCACTCCGTTCTGCTCGAGTTTATCTAATGGACGTCCGTATTTACTGCTGTAAGCAGAGGTGCCTAATACGCACTCGTTATTTACCACCTGACCGGAGAGAAATCCCTTGGAGTTATGGATAGTATGATCCGTATTTGATCGAGTTTGAATGTCACCAAGGGGAATTGTATCAAAGCCCCTTTTATATGTTGTCACAATTAGGATTGGCTGCGCTGGACCTGCCGCCAAGGAGGCTAGGGAGGCTCCTGTATCATCTTCCCCTAAGTCAATCTCTAATGCATTAGAGATCTCTCTAGAGATGAGGGAGTTATCATAGAATGCTTCATAATGGCCAGTATAGCCGGAGAAAGCTAGCTCGGTCTTCATGCTTATGCCACGTCTTGGATTCGTGAGATTTGTGCCGCCAGAAACATCTGCAGCGTATGTGACATTGGCGAGTTCAAACTCTGCTGACGCTGGAAAATCTTTTGTTACATAAGCTCCAGACCCACTCTCAGGAGAGGAGAGTGTGTTAAAGAGAAATCCATATTGCCCTTTGAAACCTCTGCCAATTGGTAAGGTTTGGCGAGTATGGCTTGCCGTGGGACTGGTTTGTGGGAATAGAATGGCGGATTCTCCCGGTTGTAAAACAAACGGGGCCTTTTCTGATTTGACGTGGAACGCATCCTTATCTGCATTACCATCCAATCCTTTTGTGATATCACCTATCGAGAGCGGTCCGAGCACCTCGTCTCCAACATTAAATGTGAAGCTGTAAGGACTCATATCATAGAGCCGAACCCCAAAGTCTTTATCGACATTGATTTCAACGTTGTGTGGGTTCCAGACCGAGATTAAGGGGGTGATATATAATGCCGGATTATACTTGCCACTTGTAGTCGAACTCGGCGTGGCATCAAGAGAAATAATGACTTGAACACGGGTAATAACAGGACCTCGTTCAACATCAATAAGCCAGCCTTCTGTATTTGTGGTGCCATGTTGCTCCAATGGCATAGCGATACTAGTAGAGGATGAGTTCTGCAGGTTCTGATATTGCCTCATATACTGGACTAGACCAGTCCAGGAGGAGGACGCGCCAAAGGTTTCTGCGGAGCCGGTTTTTTGATTGATGTAATCACACCAAGGGTAGATCAGCGGGCGTTGAGGGTAGCTTACGCTCGCCTTAGAAGAGAGAATTGGGTCATCCAATGGGGTTTGCTGTAGTGTTGGAAAGCCCGTGGCAGGTAGGCTGCTGTAGGTCTCAGAGAAGACGGACAGATCCTTGCGCCAGCCGCCAGTGGCGGTGTTGGTGAGGAGACCTACGCCGTGGGTGCCGGCGGTGTGAAAGGAGGTGAAGTCGTTCCCATCGAGAATAGCGAGCGTCTCGTTACTGGGGGTGAGCTCGTTGTTGACGCGTAGATCGACACTGGGGAAGCCGAGGGAATCCGCCTTGACGCGGCCATTTGATCGGACGCGGTTTGACCAGTCGACCAGACTATCGTCACCGGTTCCAGATGGAGCAGGTTCGACATCGGACTGGAGGGTCGCCTTAGCGTTCTCGCCACTGGTAATCCAGGCGTATGCCCCTTGGGAGCCATTAAGGTTAGATGGCGTAGGGACGATATGGAGTTCGCCCGCGGTGTTGCTAGTGTCACCACTGGAGACGAGGGGGATGGTATTTGTTCCGGTACCGGAGGAGAGGGTTCCGAAGGCGGTGACATCGGGAATATCCTGAGACTCAGAGGAGAGCCATCCTAGGAAGCGGCCCGCACGTTGACCCGTCACTTCAGCGGCGGTGGGGTCACCTGCTTGCGTTTTGGCATCGTACTCCGGCTGACGGGGCATGCCGTTGGCCTGGCGGTCAGAGCCTTCCCAGCTACGCCAGACACCCGTGACGTAGGGGTTCGATGGGTCTAGGATGTCGGCACGGGCGGTGACGCGTGTGTCAGCCCCGGAGAGGGATTGGAGCTGGGCTAGTGCCATAGAGACGGCGAGTTGGGCGTTCTCGCGGGCCTCATCCTGCTTACTTTCAGACTTACTCCTTAGGTTTACAGCGCTGAGGCTCAGAAGAGCTACGGCTACAAGCGCCAGCACCACGACCAGGCTGATAGTGGAAATAAGGGCGAACCCTTGCGGGGGCACGGTAGGGATGTGGGAGGGTCTTTTCATAAAGCTACGTCTGTAAGCACAATGGCATTACATACTTTATGTCAACTATTCTACCAGAGTATATAAATTTCCCAAAGAAAACAGCTTTTTTGCTCCAGAGCGTGGGCTGGAGGATTGAGAAATATTATTATGCTGTATAGAGTTTGGATAACTGGACTTTGCGGGCATGGTTGAGGCGGTCCACATTCGCGTTGCTCTACGGCCTTTAATTATTCGGGGAGCGCTCTTAGGCTTGGTATTTTTCAGTGCGTTGCCCCTGTTTTTTGTGCCATTGGAGCGAGGGCTAGTCCGTGAGTGCGCCCTGTGGGGACGGGCACAGCTAGTGCTGTGCGCTCCGGATTCGCTTCGCTCACATGGTGGCGCAG
>CAYWAG010000100.1:0-6252 GCA_964455925.1 uncultured Verrucomicrobiales bacterium
CTCCATATCGTCAGGGAGGGGCAGCACCACCACATTAAAGCGCCGCTTCAGGGCGGAGGACAGCTCATTTACCCCCTTGTCACGGTTGTTAGCGGTAGCGATGACATTAAAGCCCCGGCTCGCATAAGCGGACTCATTTAGCTCCGGGATCGGCAACATCTTCTCTGACAGCACCGTGATGAGGGTATCCTGCACATCGGACCCCATTCTCGTGAGTTCCTCCAGACGACAGAGCTTTCCATCTTCCATCGCACGATACAGTGGCGAGGGCACCAGCGCCTCTCGGCTGGGGCCATGGGCGAGGAGTTGAGCATAGTTCCAGCCGTAGCGAATCTGGTTTTCATCCGTGCCAGCGGTGCATTGGATCACCATGGTGGAATCCCCAGAGATCGCCGCTGCCAGGTGCTCAGACACCCAGGACTTCGCCGTTCCCGGCACCCCCAGTAACAGTAGCGCCCGGTCTGTAGCCAAGGTCGCTACCGCCGTCTCGATCAACCGCCGGTCTCCGATGTACTTTGCACTAATCTCGGTGTCCCCTGCGGTCCCTCCCATGAGGTAGGTCACCACGGCCTGAGGTGTTAACTGCCAACCTACAGGCTTTTTTCCCGTATCCAGAGCCTTTAGGGCCTCTATTTCTGCGGCATAGGTCGCCTCTACAGGTAAGCGAAGTTTTTCGTCCATAATCTTTATGGAGCAGATTCCATAAACAAGGCTCTCACTTGTCAACAAGAACTCTGCTCATTTTGCTTACATAACGAGTTTTTTGCGTGATAAATGTAAGGGAGGTGACCTTCGTGTTGTGGTTCAAAAAATACTCCTAGAGATAGTTTTATCTCACATTACGGCGATAACCGTGGCATGCCCATCTTGGGCATGAACGCTAGAAGGTATACTATTACAAGGGGGGAGCGTTCCGACTTTATGATCGACGTCGCCGTAGAAAAGAGGCTCAAGAACGTGGCATTCATCCAAGACTATAAGGGATAATATGATGAACTCATGAATTATCGCCGTAATGTGAGTTTTATTCTGTTGGGAGTGCGAATATTGTGATGTTTACGTTTTCTGTGCTGCGTTCAGTTCGTTTGGATATTCTATACGGAAGCTCACCTACGTTGAGCTTGTCATGGTGGGGGAGAAGCGGTACATGAGGGGCGATGTTTCAGAAGATTGTTTCGCATATGGTTGAGCGACCGCAGGTGTGTCAGGGCTGTGGTAAGATGGTGACTCCGCAGCAGATGGAGAATGGGGGACAGATGTGGAGCTGTCCGGAGTGCGGTTACGTTGACTCTAGCGCTGGGTGGCTCTCCGGGCAGGATGACTTATTGGCACCTTGGCCTGATGTAGCGCAGCAGCCGGCGGGGAACCAGATCGTGCGGGAGGAGACGGAGGGGAAGGTGAGCTGGGCGATCCCGCGTAAAAAGGGGGTTACTGGCTTACTGCTATTTGGAATAGTTTGGATGGGGTTTGTCTCTGTCTTTAGCTTTTTCTTTATCTCTGCGGCGTTCCGGGGAGAGGTTACTGTGAACGGGACGGAGGAGGTGGCGAGCCCTTGGGCGGTGGTCGGCGGCATGAGTATCTTTGTGACTGTAGGAGTGGTGTTGGTGTCGATCGGGCTATCGCAGAAGTTTACACGACGGTTGCTTACCGTGGCTGATGGCCGCTTCCTGCACGCTAAGGAGCTGTTCGGGAGGAAGTCGATGGTCAGTCTGAATATCGATGAGGTCGATTCGGTGGAGCTGGTCTCCTTCTATCAACAGAATAACCGCCCTGTGTATGGGCTGCAGATTCTATCTGGGAAGCGCAAGGTCAAGTTCGGGTCTGCGCTAAAGGAGGATGAAAAGCGCTGGCTGGTGACGGATCTGCGGCAACAGTTGTTGCCTGTTCAGCCGTCAAGCTCGCCTCCGCTTTACCCTCAGACGGCGAGTATGCCAGTAGGGGAACCTCCTGTGAGGCAGTCTGTGGCGGACAGAGAAGGCGCGCGCCCCCAGGAGGGCGAGGTCTGCATCCCGCCTGATGGTGCTGCGGTGCTAGGGGCGACCATGGGGGTGATTTTCCTGCTGGTCGGCGGAGGCGTGATCTATTGGGGTATTGTGAGAAAGTTGCAGTTAGAGGAGTCACCAGAGTACTTCTTGCTACTGTTTGGCGGCTTTTTTGTGCTATTAGGGTGCTATGCGGTGGGGTATTCGCTCTATAATGCTGGGGTGTCCACCTGTGTCGAAGTGAGCGAGCAGTGGGTCCGAGTGTATCGTGTGCGCGGAGCCGGTAAGACGCAGCGCCGCTTAAAAGCCGAAGTCCGCCGAGAAGAGGTGCTGGACATCAGAATGGAGCGGCATGGAAGCCAGAATGAGCATTCGATGTATAAGATGCAGCTCTTTACTCAGCAGAAGCCGGTCAACATAGCGTATTGGCGAAAGTCTCATGAGATCCAGCCGAGCTTCCAAGAGTTGGAAGCTCTCTTACGGCCTGAGCGCGTCTCCTCGTAGGTGCATTAGTGTCCTACCCTCCTGAATAGTTACGGGCTATTTTGGTAAAAATCTCTGCTTCCATGTCCAACTTCTGCTCTGAGATGAACAGATACATCAGATAACTCATAGCTACACTCACCTCACATGATGCACATATTACACAAACACATTGGCCGTCGCATGATGGCTGTCGCAGCTACAGCGCTGAGCCTTACCAGTATGGCAGAAGCGGATGACTCTAAGAACCTAGGCGCTATTTGGTGCATCGGAGACTCTATTACACAGGGAAATGCGGATGGATCCGCTACCAGCACCCCTCGCTCAGAGCTCTACACGCTGCTGAAGGAGCAGGGGTATAGCTTCTCCTTTACCGGTCACCATAAGGTGAACCCCGAGGGGCTTCCAGAGGGCGACGAGAACTATCTCTACCACTCTGGCATCTCCGGCGTTCGTATTGGGCAAACGCAGGGGGAGAAGACCGACTTCGCTAAGCGCTTAGAGAGCTATTGGAAGAAAGGGACCTTAAGGGCTAAGCACCCTTCGCTGGCGCTCGTCATGCTCGGGACCAATGATGTTGGCGGCGGGTTTGAGCTCGAGACTGGGGCCTCACGTCTCAAGGACTTTATCGAGTCTGTGTATGAGGTCTCTGGAAACAAGGATCTGACACTGTTAGTCGCCACGATCCCGCCTAACAGACGGGTAGAGCATGACCGCACGAATGTGATTATCTTTAACAGCCGTGTAAAGGAAGCCGTCCTAGAGCTGCAATCCAGTGGTAAGCAGGTGCACCTAGCCGACCACTTTACAGCACTGGATCAGCGGTTTGACCAGACGATGCGCGGGGATAAGCTGCACCCAAACGCCGAGGGGAATAAGGTGATCGCCCAAACTTGGGTCTCAAAGATCGAGGAACTGCGTAATAGTGATCAGATCGCCATGCTCGCGCCTGAGACGCCTGCTAAGTTCACTGGACTACGCACGGAGTTTAAGGGATACGACAGCTACCGTATCCAGACGGATGAAGGGAAGTTCGAGATTATCTGCCCAGAGACACCAGCACCGGGTAAGCCCTGGTTATGGCGTAGCCTCTTCTGGCATGCGCTCAGTAAGGTGCATAATGCCGACCTTAAGCTGGTCGATGAGGGATACCACATTGTGATCGCGCATGGTGATGTCGCGGGCCACCCTAAGGGGAATCAGAACATCTCGGCGGCCTATGACTTCGTCGTAAACCAGCATGGGTTCAATAAGAAGGTCTCCATGGCATCTATGAGCCGTGGCACGCTCAGCCTCTTCCGCTGGGCCAGCGAGAACCCACAGAAGGTCGCTAGCATCTATGTCGATAACGGAGTCTGTAACGTTAACAGCTGGCCGGCAGGGCATAGCACCCCTGGAAATGAAAAGGCGCTTGCTAAGGGCGACCCTGGCTCATGGAAATACTTTAAGCAGGTCTATGGGTTCCAGACAGACGCCCAGGCACTCGCGGCAAAGGAAAGCCCCATCGACCTCCTCGCCCCTCTCGCAAAAGCACAGGTGCCTATTATCATGCTCTGTGGCATGAAGGATACCGCCGTTCCCTATGCCGAGAACGGAGCGATCATGAAAGAGCGCTATGAAGCGCTCGGTGGCCCTATCGAGTTCCTCTGCTTTGAGGACATGGGGCACTCACACGGACTGAAGGATGCCTCTGCCATCCTAGAGTTTATCCGCCGCCACTATCAGTAACCACCCAGCACAGTAAGTGCTCCATGACCCTGACATAATTGCAGGATCATGGAGCAGACAAGATTACGGGGATAGGGAATAAAAATAGTAAGGGCGATTGTCGAGATGGCTCATATGACGGGACGAAGGAAAAAAAAGATCTTGAAAGTCCATCACGCTCCAGCTGATAACCAAAGTGATCTAAAGAGAAGCCAAGGTCCCGCATTACAGATGGAGCCCGATGATCATAAATGAACAGGAAGTCACGGTAGCAGTAGAAGGCCTGAAAAATATCGTAAAGAGTTAACGGATCTACTAGAAGAAAGAAAATGGCAATAGGCAATGAATAAAGAAGTTCAGGATATCGTTAAGGTAGAAAGAGAAATCGGCAATCCTGGAAAATAGAAAGAAGAAATACTTGCCTACTTTGAGTGTCTAGAAAAGAATGGTGTTTTCACAAATAAAAAATAAGGGAAATGAATTGGGTGAAATAATATCATGTTAGATTTTTTAGAAATTATTAAAGAAAAAGGGGCTGGCGATCTGCTTTTTGATGCAGATATTGAAACTTGGAATGAAGTTCTAAATGAAAAACCAAAAATTACGAGAGATGATGAAAGCACTGATTATTTTTGGTCTAAATCAGGAATTAGCTACTTCGATTATAATGACGGCACGAAGGAAATGACAGTAATAGTTAAAAAGCAAAAAAACTATCCTATAAAGGAGTTGGAATTTCTGAAGATAATAATATTGATGTACATAGAGCAATGTGTGAACTCGATGGTGAACCAATGCATAAACTTGGATACACCTATCTGTTTAACCTAGGAATTTGCTTAATTGACTTCTATGAGTTCTCTGGAGACCAGGACGATCGTGTCGTCTCTATCTTTACGCCAGGGACATACAGCAAAACAGGCAAGCGAATGAGAAAACTCGAAGAGTCCGAGTGGTAATGAATCTTTTCGTTCTATGATTAATAGAGATAAAGGGAAGCGTATATATTATCAGGGGCATGCATGGGGAATGAAAATGTGAACGCACCTCTTGGATCTCACTGGGAAAAAGAAGGAAATTCAAAAGGCATAAGCAGAGCGGAGGCAATGGAAAGTGCCGCTCGCGAGGAGTTGAAAAAAATGGCACTAATAGGAAAATGAATGTTGAATTACAACGTTGTAAACAATAAATTTAAGTATGATTGAAGAAGATATAGAATGGTTTATCGAGCGTTTTGGCGAGGCTGATTCCGCAAAGGCAGTAGAACAAGCTGCATTGAATAAATATTGTGGGAAATTACCTGATGCTCTTCTGCAGTTTTGGCAGGATTATGGCTTTTGCAGCTTCAAAAAGGGGTTGATTTCTTTTGTGAATCCAGAAGAATATGATCATTTGATCCAGGTATGGATCAAAGACGAGGAAGTTCTAGCATCAGATAACTATTACGTGATAGCCAAAAGTGGATTTGGAGAGCTTTTCGTTTGGGGCGAAAAATCAGGTCGTATCTTTGATATCAATGCTGCTTTTTCCTGGGTCATCCGTCGTAAAGGAAACACTGAATTCATCAGCTCAGGTAAGGATTATGAAGCCGTTGGGCTTTTCTTGGATGGACTAAAAATCAAATTCCTGGAAATGGAATGTGAAAAAGGAGAACCTATGTTTGAACGAGCCTTGGAAAAGCTCGGAGAATTATCTCCAGATGAGATCTATGGCTTTGAACCAGCTCTAAGCCTTGGAGGCAAGGCACTTGTAGAAAACTTAAACAAAGTAAATGTTCATGTTCACCTCTCACTACTTGCGGAGCTTTCGCCTCCAGAAATTCTAAGCCAAAAGGACTTAATCAAAAAAGCGTTTTAAGAAGATCTAATCTTTGGTGAAGGAAAGTGATAAGAGAAATCGACGAACCTGGAAAATAGAAAGATGCAACGTAACTATTCAGCTGAGGTGATAGGATATATTTTAACCGCGAATAACACAATACGAAGGATAGCCCTTAGGCAAATATCAGCTAATATTTTAAAATTGTAACTGTTCAGGTAGGAGAGCATGATCACAAGAAACTTCGCGGACAGGTCTCCCC
>CAYWAG010000101.1:0-6251 GCA_964455925.1 uncultured Verrucomicrobiales bacterium
GACGGCGAGACGCCATCGCTCCCCTCTACTGTGTAGCCACTGCTACGGAGTAAGGGAGAAAGTTGCTTTTAGAGATTGTTACGGGGCGGGTTACTGGCTTTACTGATCTTATGGAACAGTCACCACAAGACACATCATTGCCCGCAGAGACTACAGCTCCAGCTGGAGAGCTTCCGCCGCCTATTGGGCCATCTGAGAAGGAGCGCAACATGGCGCTGCTGGCGCATTTGTTAGGGATTTTTACCGGTTTCGTAGGACCTCTTATCGTTTGGCTGGTGAATAAGGACACGATGCCCTTTGCTGATAAGGAAGGGAAAGAGGCGTTAAACTTCCAGATCACGATGGCGATAGCTTACATTGTTGGCGCGATTTTGACGCTGGTGGTAGTAGGGGTCTTTATCTGTGCTGCGGTCGGGATTTGTATCCTGATCTTTGGCATTATGGGTTCAGTGGCGGCTAAGGATGGGCGCTCTTATCGCTATCCTCTGACGATCCGCTTTATTTCGTAGGGCGGGGCACGTCTGTGCTATAAGCGGGAAAATTCCTTTACCGTGTAGAGATCTTTGGTAAACAGGGGGTATGTTACCTACTAAGGAGTTACCAAAAGAAGCACTCATCGGGGTCCTCATGGGAGGGCCGGGCTCAGAACGTGAAGTCTCGCTAGCCTCTGGGCGCGCGGTATTAAAGGCGTTGCTGGCGGCGGGGTATAATGCGGTCGAGGTCGATGTCACCGAGCGCGACCCTGAGCTACCTGAGGGGTTAGCGCTGGCGTTTAATCTGATCCACGGTACGTATGGGGAAGACGGTGGACTACAGGCCTACCTGGAGGAGCAAGGGATTCCTTACACCGGGACGGGGGTAGAGAGTTCGCGCGTGGGGTTTGATAAGGTGCTATCTAAGGAGGAGTTCCTCCGTGCGGGGGCGCCTACGCCTCAGTCTCAGACCTTGCTGACTAAGGAGGGACACGGTGCGGTGGAGTTTGACCTCCCCTATGTTGTTAAGCCGCCTCGTGAGGGGTCTAGCGTGGGGGTCCACGTATGTAAGACGGAGGAGGAAGCGGTCGCGGCCTTTGCCGATGTGGCGCAGTATAGTGAGGATGTGCTGGTGGAGCAGTTTGTGGCTGGTAAGGAGCTGACCGTTGCGATCGTGGGTGAGGAAGTGATGCCGATCGTGCACATTGACCCGAGTGGTGAGTTCTACGATATCTCGTCTAAATACTCGTGGCTGGCGGAGCCTGATGACCCGACTGTGACGACGCAGTATCACTGCCCCGCTGAGCTGGATGCAGAGACTACTGCACGGGTGCAGGCGGCGGCAAAGTCGGCATACGATGCCATCGGCACTGAGATTTATGCCCGTGTTGATGTTCTGCTAGATGCCTCTGGTGCGCCATATGTCCTGGAGATCAACACGATTCCAGGGATGACTGAGACGAGCCTCCTGCCAAAGGCGGCGAACGCGGCGGGCTATGACTTTGCGCAGCTCTGTGTAAAGATCGGGGAGCTGTCCCTGGGGCTGCGCGCTGTGTAGCCGCCCGCGCCTAAACCCGCTCCATTCTCGCTACATCCAGTCTTGCTTTCTGCCTACTGGTAGTTCAGCCTGCTGGACTAGTACGGCTCCTCTTGGGTAGTAGATCTACACCTACAGGAGCCTCTGCCCTATTATATACACGCCTTATGTCACGCAGACGATCACAACAGAGACGGCACGCCTTACGCCGGGGGAAGCGCCATGCGCTTTCCACCCATGTCGTATCGCCCCGGATCGTGCTCATTTCCTTTATGCGTAAGGCTAAGCACTTCTTTATCTACAGCGTTGTTACGTGCCTCCTGGTCTTTCTATGCTGGGGTATCTTTCATAGTGCGCGTAAGCTCGTGTTAGAGGGGGACCGCTTTCAGCTGGACTCTATCCGCATCACGCCAGAGCCCAGTGCGTACTCCTTCTTTACCTATAATAATGTTCCGCAGCTGTCGGGGCTGATGGTGAATGATAGCATCTTTAATCACAGCCTCACTGCCATAGAGCGCCGTCTGGAGGAGTTCCCCGAGGTGATTGATGCCACCCTGATTCGTCACTTCCCGGGGGAGATCGAGATCATGATCCAGGAGCGCCAGCCAGTGGCGTATCTGATCCATACGGATCAAGTTTACCTCATTGACCAGGACGGGCTGTGCTTCCACACGGATTACCTGAACGAGCAGCTCCTAACCACGATCCCCTGTCTCCAAACCCGTCTAGCCAGTGACCTGCCCTTTGACCTAGAGACGAAGATGCTTAAGATCGTAGGGATGGAGCGCGCGCTGCAGCTGTGCCTGCTATGGGGGGCCGCACCACGCGGGGGCGAGCAACTCACCCGCATCGAGGTGCAGGATCAGCATAGCCTGCTGGCTACTAGTAGCGAGGGTGCGGCGCTGACGTTTGGCTACTACGAGCATGAGCGACAGGTAGCCGACTACTTCTCTATCAAAAACTATGCCGAGGGCAAAAAACTCCGCGTAGAAACCGCTAATCTCCTACCATATAAGAACATTCCGGTCACCTTTGATAAGGCACCACCGGCTCCGGCATCTGCGCCCTCCACCCCGCAGAAGCGAGTGGTAGCGCCGAACCGCACCGAATCAGATCTCATGAAGATCCTTAACCAGGGATCGCTCTAAGCCTCAGAAAACCACATGTCTAAGTCAAAGTACTACATCGGATTAGAAATCGGAACATCGAACACCCGCGTGGTCGTTGCCGAGGCGAAGCCTGACCTATCGGTCAAGGTGCTGGCACTGGCACAGTATGGCTCCGCTGGGGTGCGTAAGGGAGAGATCATCGACCTGAACCATGCGCGTGCCTGCATTAAAGCCACCATCCTGCAAGCCGAGGATGACAGTAACATTAACATCAGCGATGTCTTCCTAGCAGTGACAGGGAGCCACGTCGTAGGGGTGAACAACACGGGCACGCTGGAGTTTACGACCTCTGACACACCGATCACGGAGCGACATTTAATGGAGGTAGAGGACCTCGCCTGTGATCTAAACATCCCAAAGGAGAACGCCTTTATCCAAACCCTGATCCGCCAATACCGGCTGGATGGGGAGGCGCACCGCTCGTCCCCTGTGGGGATGATGGGGCAGCGCCTGGATGCGGACTTTCACCACGTGCACGGCGTGCGGTCTAAGCTGCAGAACCTCATGCGGGTGGTAAAGGAGAGTTCCTGCGAGATCGAGGATCTCTTATTCTCCCCCATTGCCGCCGCGCAGACCGTGCTCACGCGTAAGCACAGGGACGAGGGCGCCATCGTCATCGACATTGGGGGCGGCACGTCTGACTACATTGTTTACATTAAGGGGTCGATCTTTGCCTCTGGCTGTATCCCGCTGGGCGGTGACCACATCACGAACGACATCCACCTCGTGCACAGCATCCCGCTCTCCAGTGCGGAGGAGCTGAAGGTCGCGCACGGCGATGTCAGTGGGAGCCTAGCCACCCTCCAGGGAGACATTCCGCTGTCTGGTCTCTACGGACAGGACAGCCCTAACATCAGCCGTAAGACGCTGAACCTCGTCATCACTGCCCGCATCCAGGAGATGCTCACAATGGTGATGGAGGCGATCCACCCTGCAGCGCTGAAGCACGTGAAGTCTGGCGTCTTCCTGACTGGAGGGGTGAGCCTGACCCGGGGCATCGACCACCTCGCGCGCGAGGTCTTTGGGCTCCCCGTGCATGTCCCACAGCTTGATGACATAGAGGAGCTCTCCTACGGGCAGGACCCGCAGCTCTCCACCGTTCTCGGGCTGATTTATTACGCACAGCTGCTAGACCAAGAGGAGGAGGAGGCTAAGGGGCCACTCAGCTTTTTTGCCAAACTCTTTGGGCAATAATTTTCCCCTTCTCCCCTTTCCTTTCCTCACAAACCCCGATACAACCTTTCTCTACCATTATGATGGAATACCAAAACAGTAACGAAGACCAGATCACCACTAACGAGATCCTTATCATAGGGTTAGGGGGCGCTGGTGCTAATGTCATTAACAGCGTCAGCCGCAGTGGGCTAAAGGGGACAGACACCCTGCTGATTAATGCCGACCGCCGCGTCCTAAAGAGCAGCCAGGTCAGTGACCAGATCCAGCTCGGGGCACAATCCCTACGCGGCCTAGCCTGTGGCGGGGATCCTGCGATGGGGCTAAAGGCGGCTCAAGAGTCCGAGGCGGAGATCCGTAGCCAGCTGCAAGGCAAGCGCATCGTCTTTATCTGTGTGGGTCTCGGAGGCGGCACTGGCTCTGGAGCCGCCCCTCTAGTCACGCGCATTGCCCGTGAGGTAAACGCCTTTGTCGTCGTGTTTGCGACCATGCCCTTCTCCTTTGAGGGCACCCGCCGCCGTCAGCAGGCGGACACCTCACTCAACGAGCTAGCAGCCATTGCCAGCACGCTGGTGACCTTTGATAATGGACGGATGGCAGAGCTCGTAAAGCCAGAGCAGAGCGCGCACGAGGCCTTTGAGGCCTCTAACCAGCTCATCACCCGCAGCATTCAGTCCATCTCACGGATCGCCCTCTACCCAGGCATCGTCCACATCGGGCTAGATGACCTGGTAGCGACCCTCAGTGCTAAGCGCTCCCGCTGTCTCTTTGGGGCAGGATCTGCTAAGGGCGCGAACCGCGTGCAGGACGCTCTGGAGATGGCGCTCGCCAGCCCCCTCATCGATAAAGGGAAGCTCCTCAACACCTCGGAGAAGGTCATCGTCCACATCTGTGGTGGCCCCAGCACGACCATGGAGGAGACCCAACAGTTTATGGCAGGCATCGTTGATAACCTGGGAGCCTCCACGGAGATCTTCTTTGGCATTAGTATTAATGCAGACCTAGGCGATGAGTTCTCTGCGACCATCATCAGCTCCCTCCCAGAGGAGAAGCTCACCCTAGACGCCCTCGACAAGGAGCCCGAATACGCGACCACCAGCACCCCAGCGACCACGCCAGCTAGCCCTACCCGCGTGATCGACGCCCTCGCTACTGCTATCACGGGAAAGCCTGAGCCCTCAACGCCTGCCGTTGACTCGACAAGGGCTACCCAACCAACTCCTGCAGACGCCACGCCTAGCGCACCAGCACTAGTAGCTCCTGCCCCCGCTGGGCAACCCGCTGCCCAGGTATCGGCGCAACTCGCGGCTGTCACAGAGCCTGCCGCAGCAGCCGCTACCCCAGATCCAGCACCTACAGCTCCACAACCAGCTCCACCAGTAGTCAGCGTAGAGCCACCTGTAGAGAGCACAGAGAGTGGTGAGACCACCGCGCCCGTAGCGGCAGATCAGGACACGGTATCTGACACCGCCCCTACTCCCTCGGCACCAGTCGCTACCGACCCTACACCTCAGGAACCCGCGCCCCCGCTCCAGCCAGTCACGCCCGCGCCAGTAGCCCCACAGGCTCCTGTGCTGGATGACCTAGACATCGCGCCCGTCTCTCAGTCCCCTACCGAGGCTCTGACCACAGAGCCAGACACCCCCGCCATGACCGACCTAGAGCCGGCAAACATTCATCCGGTCAAGACCACACCGCAGGCTCCCGTCATCAGTGCCCCCACGGTCGACGCGCCTACCACAGCGGACGAGGTCAGTGACGAGGAGACGAGTGAAGCGGAGCAACCCGCAAAAGCAGAGAAAGCGGACAAGCCCATTGGGATTCGTCGCTTTGCGCACCTCTTTAGCGATAAGTCAAAGACCTCCCCTACTACACCAAAAGCCACGCCCGAAGCCCCGCAACCTGAGCCTAAGCCTAAAAAGGAACCAAAACCTAAGAAGGAACCCAAGGCCAAGAAGGAGAGTAAGGGAGGGATGAAGACAAAGGCCCAAAAGCCCAAGCTCGAGACCCAGGACGACTTCTTTGGGAGTGGTGACCAGGCCGACTTCTTCCTCAGCGGTGGCAGTAAGCCAAAGGGACGGTTCGAAGGCGAAAGCCCCAACATGTTTGAGGGCGAAGACCTAGACGTGCCGACCTTCCTCCGCACCTCAGAGTAAAAGAGGCACAATAATAAAGGGGAGTGACGGCGTCTCGCCGTCACTGTATCTCTGTGACCATGGAGGCGTGAGGTAAAAAAGTAGAGCCTAGGGTAACTATTCAGGTAGGGCAAAGAGGTTCAGTCCAGAATAGGAATACCACAATAGACTTCGCAGGAGGGCATTACACCGTCAAACTTCGCAACACGGTCTCCCCGATAGGGGAGACCTATCCGCGAAGTTTCTTGTGATAATGCTCCCTTAG
>CAYWAG010000102.1:0-6223 GCA_964455925.1 uncultured Verrucomicrobiales bacterium
AAGGGGGACTTTAGTCCCCCACGCCTCTGAGGACGATAGCGAGGCTTGCGGGGGCAGGAGCAGTCCTGCGTAGATCGCGGGGACTAAAGTCCCCGTTCCGCTTTTTTATAGCCTCGGAGCGTGGGCTAGTCCGAGGGTGTGCTCTGTTGATGAGAGTGGAGAGTTTCGTCGCGGTGCGCCCTGTGCTGAGGTCTGCACTGGTCGACCGGTTTTCTCGGCGAGAAAACCCTACCGGGCACAGCTGGTGCTATGCGCTCCGGATTCGCTACGCTCACAGGTGGTGGCGTAGCCATCCGGAGCGCACAGGACTACCTGTGCCCGAGTAGGGTGAAGACCTCGGCAACCCCATAGCGGAAGGGAGACTTCAGTCCCCCCGCCTCTGAGGTTGCTGAAGAGGGGGCTGTAAGAGCAAATTAAGGGTTGAATCGCCGGTCGGAAGCTCTGCATAGTTTTGGTGTGGCGAAGAAGAAAAAGAAGAAGAGCACGCAACCGGCGGCTCGCACTCCGGAGCAGACTCTGGCGCTGGCAGAGCAGCAGGTGGCTGAGGGGCTGTTTGTGAGGGCGCGGGAGGGGTATAAGATGCTGTATCGTGTCGATCCTGATCAGTATAGGGAGCGTTATCTGGAGGTGACTGCTCTGGGGGTGGAGCAGTTGCTGGCTGAGGGGAAGGAGGCGAAGGCGGCGCAGTGGGTGAGCCATCTGGAGGAGTCTGGGTTTGCGCCTGAGGAGCTCTCTGCTGTGAGGAATGTGATGCTGCTGCATGAGGGGGATAGTGCAGCTATTGGGCGGATTGCTACGGAGCTGCTGGCTTCTGCCGTTCCTCATGAGGCCGCTAAGGGGGCTGACCTTGCGGTGGTTCATGCTCTTCCGGAGGCGGCCGCGATTACGAGCGCGATTGGTCACATGTGTGCTCAGCGTTGGGAGCAGGCGAATGAGGCGCTCCGTGAGATCGGGCGGCGCTCGCCCTTTGCGCATTGGCGTATGTTTATTAAGGGGTGCCTGGCATTCTACCAGCAGCGTCCCGCCGAGGCGCAGAAGTGCTTCTCCCTCCTCCCTGCGGGGAGTGTGCCGGCGCGAAAGGCTCTGGCATTTGGGGCTTGGCGTCGTGATGAGAGCCTCCAGCCGACAGATGCCGAGCTGGAGGAAGCGCTCCACTTAGTAGGAGAATCTACCCTCCAAGCTCCGCTGAGGCAGGCGGAGCAGCACTGGCAGGGTGGCAGGCACTTTAAGGCTCTAGACACGTTGATGCAGTCCATCGAGGGCTTTCCGTCCTTTCAGCCAGATCTACTGGGGCATTTGTCTCATGGCTTCCAGCTCTATAGCGCCACGGATAATCAGGAGGACTCTCGCTGGATGCGTAGCCTGGAGAGGTTGGATGACCAGCCGCGTTCGCTTTCCCCGGCCCGTAAGTATTATTTAGCGCGGCTTTTGATCAAGTTTGAGGATGAGTATGAGGAGGACTTTCTGGCTCGCTGGAACAAGGTTCTGCAGAGGTCTGAGGCGCTGGGGCTGAGTGTCTCTCCCCGTTTCCAAGCTCTGTGTTATGCTCAGGCCGCTAATTTCGCGGCTTATTATGCGACTCACTTAGGGGGAGGACGGTCTTGTATCGTAGAGGCCGGGGAGATACTCGAGCAGGCTATCCGCATCGATCCTACTTATCTCTTCGCCTATGAGACGCTGCTCATAGTGTATGAGCGGCTAGACATGACTTCGGAGCGGAACCGTCTGCTGGATACCATCACGAAGCAGTTTCCTGATGCCGACCAGTTTGCCTATGAGGCCGGCCAGCTCTGCATCGAGCGTAAGTCGTACACAAAGGCGGTCCGCCTCCTAGAGAAGGCGCGCGCCGTCGCGCCGCTCGACCTCGAGATTCTGAACACCTTGCTCATCGCCTCTATCGCTAAGGCCGCTAAGCATTATTATGCCTCCACCCCCGATCTCTCTAAGGGCCGGGCGACCTTAGAGCAGGCTCAGAAGCACGCCGCTGGGCACCAGCGCAACGGGTTCGATCTGGAGGATCTCATCCTCCTCCATTGGCACGTGCTAGAGAAGGAGCTTGCTCCTAAGAAGGACTCCCTGGCTAAGCCAAAACTCGCAGAGGTTAAAAACACCCACCCCCACCTCCAGCGCTTCATTCTCTTTAGCGCGCAAGCTCGCTTCGAACGGGAGTATGCTCCAGAGAAGCTCGTCCAGCAGAATATCTGGAAGAGGATCAAGAAGAAAGACTACCACATGGAGCATGCGGCCGATATTCTTCGATATTTTGCGCGTATCTTAGAACAGACCAAGGGGATGGCACCTGAAAGTGTTATCGAGGTCATCACCGAATACACAAAGAAGGCAATTCCATCGGTAACACTCTCGGACGCCCCGCATGTCTTTGCATTCATGCAGTCATGTATGGATATCACATTACGCTTCCACCCGGTTGTGCGCTCCATGATCGAAAAATGGAGAAGTGTAGATCCTGAGAGTGTAGGGGCGTATATTTGGTATCGCCTGGTGATTAAGGAGTTTTTTGATGCTAAAGAGCTCGATGCGCTTCGCACAAAGGCCGCTGAGCGAGATGAACCCCTAGCGGTTGAGTTCATCGACTACAGAATCCAGAGGGCGAATGCCAAAATTCAGGAGGAAAAGGCCCAGCAACGGATGGCACTAGACGAGGACGATGATTGGGACGATTGGGACGATTGGGACGATTGGGACGATTGGGACGATTGGGACGATTGGGACGAGGACGAGGACGACGAAGATGACTGGGACGAGGACGACGACGAAGCGGAGGCGGTGGAGCAGATCATGGCTATGATTATGGCACTGCCCGAGTCCCAGCGATACGATTTCCTTCTTGGTCAAGGATACCCCCCAACGATCGCAGAGGCCATGATTGCTCTGGTCACCATGGAGGAAGACGCAGAGAAATATCAGAACAGCGCACCTCCCAAGCCAAAGGCAAAAAAGAAAGCCCAGCCTCAGCCAACAGCCCCCAAAAAGCCCACCCCAGAGCCTCCCACTAAACCCACGCAGCTGGAGAAAGATGCGCAAAACGGCCAAGGCCAACTCTTCTAATCCATCACCCCCACAACAAATGACCTCTTACACCATCCTAAATGTCACCCCTACCTCTACGGACTCTGAGGTACGGGCGGCCTATGAGCACGCCATTAAGCTCTTCCCGCCAGATTCTGCGCCAGAGGCCTTTCAGCGCATCGTGGCGGCCTACGAGCACATTCAGGACGAGGAAGCACGGTTCTGCTACGATCTCGCTCTGGATCATCGACAAGGGCAAGAGACACCATCCCCAGTGGAGACCACTATC
The DNA here is from genome assembly GCA_964455925.1 of uncultured Verrucomicrobiales bacterium. Taxonomy (GTDB): domain Bacteria; phylum Verrucomicrobiota; class Verrucomicrobiia; order Verrucomicrobiales; family Akkermansiaceae; genus WTJZ01. Next base: position 3,320 of record CAYWAG010000102.1, read on the forward strand.
GCCTTCTTCCGGGCCGACCTTACCCCCACGCCTCCTAGCGAGGAGGCCTTCATGAACTTCCTAAAGGCATAAGCTCCCCCTATGACTCCAGATCCCCCCACCGCGGCATGGAAGCAGCAGCTCCTCACGCATTGCGCCACCACCATCCAGCGCCTGCCCGATAACTACCTACAGGACTGTCCACCGCTCCCGCCGGAGGAAATGTCGCTCTACGAGATGCAGGAGCAGCTCGTCTCCCTCCGCTCAGAGATGCGCACCGTCAACCGCCGCACCGTTGATGCCCTGGGCACCTTTAGTGACCTCCTAAGCGGCATGCGCGAGGACAGCTCGAAGATCCGTGAGCAACTCAGCACGACCACCACCGCCTCCGAATCCCTGCCCACCGAGAGCCAGCAACACGCCAGAGCACTCATTCACCTCGGCGATCGTATCCAGCGCATGCTCCACTCCCTCACCGCGCAAGCACAGCAGCAGGATCAGCCCCACTGGACAGACCGCCTTCCCAGTAGAGCCCGCCGTGCCCCGCGCCCTGACCTCACCCAACACCTCGATGGGCTTAACATCCTGCACGACTCGCTCCACAAGCTCCTGCACGACCTCCACATCCAGCGCATCCCCCTGGCTCCGGGCGATGCCTTTGACCCTCTCATTATGAAAGCCGTAGGCCAGCTCCAGCAGGACTCCGCGCAGCCCACCCCAGGCGCCCCCCTTATCATCAAAGAAGAACTCCTAGCCGGCTACATGCACCACGACCACTGCCTACGCCCCGCCGAAGTCACCCTGACAACAACAGCCTGATAACAGCTTCATTAGTCCATTAGTCCATTAGTCCATTCCCATGACCCCAGACCTCATCGCCGGTATCGACCTCGGCACCACAAACTCCGCCATCGCCGTCATGAGAGACGGCACTCCTCAGATCATCGCCATTGATGGTGCCCCTGCCATGCCCTCCTGTGTCGGGCTGGATGCCGACGGCACCCTCCTCGTAGGGCAGCCCGCGCTGAACCAGCTCAGCGCCGCCCCCGATCGCACCATCACCTCCATTAAGCGCCTCATGGGCACCACACAGGCCACCGTCCTAGGGGAGGACTCCTACAGCCCAGAGGAGATCTCCGCCTTGATCCTAAAGAAGCTCAAGCAAGGCGCGGAGGAATCCCTCGGTCAGCCACTGCATAAGGCGGTCATTACCGTGCCCGCCTACTTTGACGATAACCAACGCCGCGCCACCCAGCAAGCCGCCACCCTAGCGGGGCTAGAGGCCGTCCGCATTATTAATGAACCCACCGCCGCCGCCCTCGCCTATAATCTCCAGAGCAATGAGGATAAGACCGTCCTCATCTACGACTTCGGGGGCGGCACCTTTGATGTCTCCATCGTCCGGTGTAAGGACGGCATCGTCGAGGTTTGTGCCAGCCATGGTGACACCCAGCTGGGCGGAGACGACCTAGACGAGGCATTCTACCACCAGATCCTACAGGACTGGGAGCACAAAGACCAGGCAGACCTCCAGGACGCCCGCGTCTCCCGCCGCCTCCTCCTCGCCGCCCAGGCAGCCAAGTGCGCCCTCTCCGATGAGGCCTACTACACCATGCAGGAGGACTACCTCACCGATCAGCATCACCTGCAGAGCGAGGTCTCCCGCCCGCAGTTCCAGACCGTCATCCAGCCCCTGGTGAACAAGACCCTCACCTCCATTCAGCTCACCCTCCAGCAGGCTGGCCTCGCCATCGGCGACATCGACCAGATCGTCCTCGTCGGCGGCTCCACCCGCATCCCCCTCGTGCAGGAGCTCATCGAGCAACGCATCGGGAAGGCTCCTTCCAGAGAAGTAGATCCAGACCTCATCGTTACCCTCGGCGCCGCCATTCAGGGTGGTATCATCGCCGGCGACGACATTCAGTCCATCCTCGTGGACATCTCCGCCCACACCTTCAGCACCAGCAGCCTCGATGCTAACTACGATCTCATCTGCCGCCCCATCATTAAGCGCGGCACCCCGCTCCCCGTCACCCGCTCAGAGGTCTTCTACACCACCGTTGATGACCAAGAAGAGATCCAGATAGAGGCATACCAAGGAGAAAGCACCGTACCGGGGGACAACCTCCTGCTCGGGTCCTTCTCCATCACCGACCTCCAGAACGTCCGCGCCAACAGCCCCGTCATCATCCGCTTCTCCCTCGACCTCAATGGCGTCCTCAAAGTCAACGCCCTGGACAAAGCCAGCGGACAGGAAAAATCCTCCATCATCGACACCAGACAGGTCACCGCCAGCGCCGAACTCGACGAGGCCCGCCAGCGGATAGCAAACATCTTTGGCGATGCGGAAGACACACCACAGGACGCCCCCGGCTCCACCGCTCCTGCGCATTCCGCCGAGCTGATCAAAGCCAAGGAGCTTAAGACCCGCGCCGAAGCCCTCCTCGCCGGCGACCTAGACCCAGAGGACAGCGAGGAAATCACCGACCTCCTAGCCCAAAGCAAGGACGCCATCAAGACCGGAGACCTAGCCGAACTCGCCACCCTCTCCAGCTCGCTCGAGGACATCCTATTCTACCTAGAAGTGTGACCACCCTCCCCACCATTAAGTGCCCCTCCTGCCGCAAGCTTAACCGCCCACCGCAGGAGGCTACGCCCACCAGTGATCCTACCGCACCCGATGCGTCCGATGCGTCCGATGCGTCCGATGCGTCCGGGGGCACGCCCTCTGCCGCCTCCCTCACGGCGGCGGACATGCCCCCCTGCACCCGCTGCGGCTGCGAGCTCGCCCCCCTCGCCCAGCTCCACATGACTGCCGCCACCCACCTCCAACGCGCCTGGCACCACCTCCGCGCCCAAGACCTAGCCGCCGCCACCACAGCCCTAGAACTCAGCTGGACCACCCACAAAACCAGCGACAGCATC
>CAYWAG010000103.1:0-6196 GCA_964455925.1 uncultured Verrucomicrobiales bacterium
TTACTCGATCTCTAGGAGGAGGTCGTTGGTGTCAACGGAGTGGCCGGGTTCGATGTGGATCGTCTTGACCGTGCCGTCGGTGGAGGCGGAGACGGTGGTGAGCATCTTCATGGCTTCTAGGGTGAGGATGGGTTCGCCGGCTTTGACGGCGTCGCCGACCTTGACGTTGAGCTCGGTTACGAGGCCTGGCATTGGGGCGCAGGCTTGGTTCGGGTTGTTGGGGTCGCCTTTCTTCGTGGTGGTGGCGGCGCCGGCGAAGAGTTGGTCGTGGACGACGCATTCGCGGGGCATGCCGTTGAGCTCGAAGAAGATGGTGCGCTCTCCGCTCTGGCTAGGCTCTCCGATGGAGATGAGCTTGATGAAGAGGGTCTTACCTGGTCCGATCTCGACGCTAATCTCTTGCCCGATGTTGAGCCCGTAGAAGAAGGCTGGGGTGGGAAGAGGGCTGAGCTTGTCATACGTCTGGAGGGAGATTTGGAAGTCCTGATAGACGTCTGGATACATGAGGTAACTGAAGAGGTCGTCATCGGTTGGCTCGCGGTTAATGATCGCGCGGATCTCCTCGCGGGTGGCATCGAGATCGACCGCTGGGGCGAGTTCGCCCGGGCGCTTAGTGGTAGCCTCGGCGCCGTTGAGGACGACGTTGGAGAGTTCCTCTGGGAAGCCGTTTTCGGGTTGCCCGAGGTCGCCCTTGAGGAAGCCAACGACGGATTGCGGGAAGTCCACGGAGCCAGGGGTGAGGCTGGTGACTTCGCTCGGCTTGATGCCCTTAGTGGTGAGGAACATCGCCATATCACCGACGACCTTGGAGGACGGGGTGACCTTGGTGATGTCGCCAAAAAGTTCGTTCACCTCAGCGTAGGTGTGAGCGATTTCACGCCATTGTGGGCCGAGCCCCATAGCGCGGCCTTGTTCCTTGAGGTTCGTGTATTGCCCACCAGGCATCTCGTGCTCGTAAACCTCGGCGGTGCCGGAGCGGGGAGCGGTGATGAAGGGGGTGTAGGCGGCGCAAACGTCCTCCCAGTAGTAGGAGAGGTCATTGAGGGACTCCAGGTTCAGGCCAGTAGCACGCTCGTCAAACTCGAGAGCGGCGACGATAGAGTTGAGGTTTGGCTGAGAGGTAGAGCCAGACATGGAGGAGATCGCCATATCGGCAATGTCCACGCCAGCAGCCGAGGCACTAAGGATGGAGCTGGAGTTAATCCCGCTGGTGTCGTGCGTGTGGAAGTGGATCGGGAGGCCGATCTCGTTCTTCAGCGTGGTGACGAGCTTGCTCGCAGCCGCAGGGCGACAGAGACCTGCCATGTCCTTGATGGCGATGATGTGGGCGCCCATGCGCTCCAGCTCCTTCGCTTTTTCGACGTAGTACTTGAGATCGTATTTGGCCTTGTTCGGGTCCTCGATGTTACCGGTGTAACAGATGGTAGCCTCGCAGAGCACCTTGCCGTGCTCACGGACGGCCTCCATGGCTACCTTCATGTTTGGCAGGTAGTTCAGGGAATCAAAGATACGGAAGACATCGATCCCAGAGTCCGCGGCGTGCTTCAGGAAGCCGGCGACGACGTTGTCAGGGTAGTTCGTATATCCGACGGCGTTTGACCCACGGAAGAGCATCTGGAAGAGAATGTTCGGGATGCGCTCACGGAGCATGGCGAGACGCTCCCATGGACACTCCTTAAGGAAGCGCATGGAGGTGTCAAAGGTCGCACCGCCCCACATCTCGAGGGAGAAGAGCTTCGGCGTTTGGCGCGCGATAACATCGGCTACTCCGAGCATGTCGGTGGTCCGCATGCGGGTCGCCATGAGGGACTGGTGGGCATCACGGAAGGTGGTGTCAGTGACGAGGAGCTGCTTCTGCTCCTTGATCCAGCCGGAGAACTTATCAGGCCCCATCTCTAGGAGAAGGTCACGGGTGCCCTTCGGGATCTCACCAGTGCCGCCGACGGGGACCTGTGGGACCGGGAGGGGCTTCTCTGGCTTCCAGCCTTTGGTGGTGTCGTTGCCGTTGACGACGACATCAGAGAGGTAGTTCAGGAGTTTGGTGGCGCGGTCACGCTTGTTCTTAAACTCAAAGAGGGATGGGGTGCTATCGATGAGGCGCGTGGTAGCGGAGCCTTCACGGAACTCCTCGTTGTCGATGACGTTCTCTAGGAATGGGATGTTTGTTTTCACCCCACGGATACGGAACTCACGAAGGGCACGCCCGATTCGGTCACACGCGGTGTCATAGTCACGGGCAAAGGCGGTGAGTTTCACCAGCATGGAGTCATAGAACGGGGTGATGACGGAACCCGCATCGCCAGAGCCAGCATCCAGACGGATGCCGAAGCCAGCGGCGGAGCGGTAGTTGACGATCTTACCGTAATCTGGGGAGAACCCATTGGCTGGGTCCTCGGTCGTGATCCGGCACTGAATGGCAGCGCCGTTACATGGAATCTCGTCTTGGGATGGGATGTTGATCTCCTCACTGTCGAGCTTGTAGCCCATGGCGACGAGGATCTGCGAGCTTACGAGGTCGATGCCAGTGACACACTCGGTGACGGTGTGCTCTACCTGGATACGGGGGTTCATCTCGATGAAGAACCAGTCCTTCTTATCCATATCGTAGAGGAACTCCACGGTGCCAGCGTTCTGGTAGTTGATGGACTTCGCCAGACGCACAGCGGCGTCACAGAGGTCCTGGCGGATCTGAGGATCGACTCCGATCGCAGGGGCGACCTCGACCACTTTCTGGTGACGGCGCTGGATGGAGCAGTCCCGCTCAAAGAGGTGGACAATGTTTCCGTGCTCGTCACCGAGAATCTGAACCTCGATGTGCTTAGCGCGTCCGATAAAACGCTCGATGAAGACCTCGCCGTTACCGAAGGCGTTTTCCGCCTCGTTCTGGGCCTCATTGAGCATGGCCTCTAGGTCAGCCTCCTCGTGGACGACACGCATACCGCGTCCGCCACCACCGTGAGCGGCCTTAATGATAAGGGGGAAGCCGACTTCCTTAGAGGTCTCGATAGCCTCCTCTAGGCTGTTGATGGCGTCCTCGGTTCCGGGGAGGACGGGGACGTTCGCGTTGATCGCCATTTGGCGGGCGGCGGTCTTATCACCCATGTTAGCGAGCTGCTTAGGCGTGGGGCCGATAAACTTAATGCCATTATCTTCACACAGCTGGGCGAAGTCTGCGTTCTCTGAGAGGAAGCCGTATCCTGGGTGGATGAGGGTGACGCCATGCTTCACGGCGAGATCCACGATGCCCTCGTAGTCGAGGTAGGCACCGACGGGACCCTTTGCCATATCAAGCTGGTACGCCTCATCGGCCTTAAAGCGGTGACGAGAGAAGCGATCCTCCTCTGCGTAGATCGCAGTGGTCTTGATCCCTAGTTCATTCGCAGCACGGAACGACCGAATCGCGATTTCGCCTCGGTTCGCGGACAGGAGTTTTCCTTCAAAGATGGTCTTAGACATTATGCGGGCACCATAATAGGCACAGAGGGAGGATGGGAAGGATTTTCTTAAGCAGTGTGCATTTTTAGCGAAGATGGGCTACGGAGGCGCCATCCCAGGGGGGCGCACCCCAGGGCGATCCTGGGCTCACTCTGTCTCTAAAAGCCCTTATTCTCGACACTGGCATATTACCTGCTCATAGTAGATAAGTCATGAACCGATCGCGTTCGTGTAACACACCACCTAATGCTCATTGTATTATGTCACTTGCACACTTAATCAAAAAATCATTCGTTGCCCTCACGTTAGCGGCAAGTTCCCTCGCGGCTACCGCGGCAGAGCCTCTAAAGGTTGCTTACTCAGACTGGCCGGGCTGGACGCCATGGCAGATCGCTATCGAGAAGGGCTGGTTAGAGGGTATTAATGTCGAGTTCGAGTGGATGGACTACGTCGCTTCTATCGATGCCTTTGCTGCGGGTAAGCTCGATGGCTGCTCTATGACGAACGGCGACGCCCTCGCCATTAGCACGCCGTCTAAGTGTATCATCATTAATGACTACTCTAACGGTAACGACATGTTCATCGCTAAGAAGGGGATCTCCTCTGTGAAGGAGCTCGCTGGTAAGAAGATCGGGCTGGAAGAAGGGTTTGTCCCGCACCTTCTCGTCCTGCAGGCACTGGAAGATAACGGTCTAAAGGAGAGCGACGTCGAGATCGTGAACACGCCTACGGATCAAACCCCACAGGTTCTGAAAACCGGTGCAGTAGATGCCGTCTGCGCATGGCAGCCCTCCTCTGGCACCGCTCTGCGTGAGAACCCAGGGTCCACCGCGATCTACAGCTCTGCGGACTGTAAGGGGCTGATTTATGACTGTCTGTTCGTCACGCCGGAGTCTTATGAGAAGGATAAGGAGACCTGGAAGGCGCTGGCTAAGGTTTGGTATAAGGTCGTGGATTACCTTAAGGATGAGGCGAACACGGACGAGGCGCTGGAGATCCTCGCGGGGCGTGTCTCCGTTACTCCTGATGAGTATGAGCCATTCCTAGAGGGCACATACATCCTCACGCTGGAGGAGGCACTGAAGGTATGGGAAAAGGGCGAAGACCTCTCCTCCATCTACGGCTCCACGCAGCTCTCCGATGACTTTAACGTCAAGTATGGCGTTTACGAGAAGGCGCTCGATGTCGATAGCTACATCGCACCTGACATCACCGCCTCTCTCATCGAGAAAAAGTGCGCGAACGGGTGCAGCTGTAACTAAGCTCCCTTTCTCTGGCTCGAACTTTCCGCCCGAACTTACACAAAAAGGCTCCCAAACTGGGAGCCTTTTTTTTAGGGGGCGGAGGCGGTAGAACCGCCTGCTGAGTAGTGAGTTACGCGTCCTCGGAGCTTGGGTCTACGTCCTCGTAGTCGATGAGTTCACCCTTAAAGTTCTGTAGGAGGATATCAAAGAGGCGTTGGGCGGGCTCGCCTTCTTCCTTCTTAAACTGCCCGTAAACCATGCCGTCGATGCGTGTCTTGAGCTTGCTAGAGCCTTCCTCATAGTAGAGGGTGGCGAGCCCCTTGTTGTCCCACTTACGCTTATCGATCTTATACATATTAGCGTATGGGATCTTCTTCCCACCTGGGGCGTAATATGCCTGGTCATCTACTGCCATGTAGCGTGACTTCATGCGGAGGGCGTAGCCCCCAGCGAGGAGGGCAACGACGAGACAGCCGATCCCGAAGTAGAGCTGCTCGTTGACCTTCTTTAGCTCCTTAAAGTTATCAGGAGGGGTTTCCCCAAGGTCGTGCTCTGCCGTGTATTCCTTCCAGAGGTAAGGCTTGTTCACCTCTACGCCAGTGGCGAGGTCATCTGAGGCGAGACCGTAGTAACGGTCGTAGTCCGCGAGGATCTCTGGCCACTTCTCGTTCTGGTATTGGGGTGGGTTAATGCTGCGATCCTCTGGGAAGGCGAGGTCGTGGCATGACGCCAGTAGCTCCCACTCGGCGGCACTCTTGCCTTCCGCTACGTGCTGAGTGAAGAGGTCTTGCGCTTGCTGGAAGCTCCGGTACATGGTGAGGCGATAGTTCGCCTCCTCTGCCTTCTTGACGATCTCACTAGGGAGCGGGAGATCCCAGCGGATAGCGTTCTCGTATTGGACTCGGTCGTCCTTGGACTGTGTCGCCTTTGCCGCTAGCTGCTGCGTGTAGGCGACTTCCTTACTGAGATACTCATCCCACAGCACAGGAGACTCACCCGAATGTGCGTTATACGCGCTGAGGTAGCTGTCATAGCTCTGCAGAATCTCTGGCCAGGTGGCATTGCGGAACTCGTAAGCGACGATATCACGTTGCTTAAAATAGGCGAGGTCTTGCTCGCGAGCGAAGGCGCTCCAGACCTTTGGGTCTGGGTCTTGCTCCTGGTATGCCATAAAGTAGTCCCGCGCCTTTTCAAAGGTCTCGTATTGGGTCAGGTGCTGGTTCTTCTTAGGGTACCCGACCTTCCAGTCGTAGAAAAAGTAGCCCGCGATCCCTATTAAGAGAGCAATCACTAAGACTGCTCTCAACCAAAACCACTTTGCCACTACGCACTTTTGCTTATAGTTCTCGCTCATAATACTTATTTTTCAGAATTACAATGGAGCACTGAAAGACGCTGTAAAGCTCGATATTACGATTCACAGTAAATTTCCGACCTACAGGCCATCTTTCCCGCCACTCGCTCACACTACACGACATTTTTTACCCGCAGATTACGCTGATTTACGCAGATTATTT
>CAYWAG010000104.1:0-6140 GCA_964455925.1 uncultured Verrucomicrobiales bacterium
TGCGCAATCTGCGGGAAAAAATATGAGTAGAAAATTGTCGTGTAGTGTGATGAGGTGTAATATTTTACGCCTCCGCCTTTAGGCAACGGAGGTTATGGAGGTGCTTGCCCTCGGCTTCCCATTGGAGCTGGAAGTCGGACTTAGGGTAGTAGAAGTCATCCTCCGCCCATGGGGTGGTCTGGAAGGGGGCGAACTGCGCCATGCGCTCTACAGCCCAGTCGTAGTATTCCTCGTGGTCGGTGCGGAAGAGGAACTCCCCGCCGGGTTCGAGCAAGGTGTGCACGGCTTGGAAGAAGGGTTCCTGCATGAGGCGGTTCTTATGATGCTTCTCCTTTGGCCATGGATCTGGGCAGATCAGGTGCACGCGTGAGATCTGCCCCTTTGGGAGGAGCCAGCCCACGGTGTAGAGCGTCTCTAGGCGGAGAACCTTGACATTAGGGAGCTCCGCGCGGAAGGCCTTCTTACAGACCTTCTTAACACGTCCCATGAGGCGCTCCACGCCCAGGAAGTTCCGCTCCGGATACTGCTGAGCGAGCTGGATAAGGAAGGATCCGTCACCACATCCGAGGTCGACCTCGATGGGCCCAGGGCGAGAGAAGAGCTGCTCTGCGGTCTGCTCTGCAAAGTAATCACGGGGGACGAACTCATTGGTAAACACCTCGCGATCCAGCTGGTCTGAGGCGAATGTGTCGAGGGGAAATTGGGTTTTCATAGCTGTAGTCTTGACTCTGCATAAGCATAGGGCGTAACGTGACCAAACTAAAAAACTATTTTAACGCCGTGGACCTAAAAGATATTAGCCAACTTGTCGAACTCATGAACGAACATGGGTTATCACACTTCCGCCTTGAGAAGGAAGACTTTGAACTCGAGCTTAAGAAGGGCACCGATATTGATGCTGCTAAGGAGCTCCTGCAGGCCCTCCCTAGTGTTGCCGCTGCTCCGGCAGCTGCCCCAGTCGCAGCCGCTCCTGCGGCGGCGCCAGTAGCTGCAGCCGGTGCTCCGGCAGCCGCCCCAACACCTGCAGGAGAGGCGATCACCTCCCCAATGGTGGGCACCTTCTACCGTAAGCCCGCTCCAGATGCGGAGAACTTCGTCAATGTCGGAGACTCCATCAGCGAGGGGCAGACCATCTGCATCATCGAGGCCATGAAGGTCATGAACGAGATCAAGGCAGAGAAGTCTGGCAAGGTCACTGAGATTTGTATCGAGGACGGTACCCCAGTCCAGTTTGGGGACGACCTCTTCCGCCTAGCCTAACGGCATCACCCCCTATCCTTCCCGAGCTTCATGTTTAAGAAAGTTCTGATCGCTAACCGTGGAGAGATCGCGCTCCGCATCATTCGGGCCTGTCGTGAGCTCGGGATCACCTCCGTCGCGGTGTACTCCGAGGCCGATGTCGACTCTATGCACGTCCAGCTCGCTGATGAGGCGGTGTGCATCGGCCCTGGTCCTAGTGCCGAGAGTTACCTCAAGATGGATCGCATCCTCGCCGCCGCAGAGATCGCCGAGGCGGATGCCATCCACCCTGGATATGGCTTCCTGTCAGAGAACGCCCGCTTCGTAGACATCTGTGAGAACTCCGATGTCAAGTTTATCGGTCCCTCCGCGGATGTCATCCGTAAGATGGGAGATAAGAACACCGCACGCGCCACGGCGGTAGCGGCTGGTGTCCCTGTCACCCCTGGATCTGACGGCATCATTGAGTCCATCGAGCATGGTAAGGCAGAGGCCGCCCGCATCGGGTATCCGGTGATGATTAAGGCGACCGCTGGTGGTGGTGGCCGCGGGATGCGCCCATGTTTCTCTGAGGATGAGTTCGAGACCCTTTACACACAGGCCTCGCAGGAAGCCATCGCCTGCTTTAGCAATGGTGACTGTTACCTCGAGAAGCTCGTGCTAAAGCCACACCACGTTGAGTTCCAAGTCTTTGGGGACAGCCACGGGAACTACCTACACCTCGGTGAGCGTGACTGCTCCATGCAGCGCCGTAACCAAAAGATCATCGAGGAATGCCCCTCCCCGCTGCTCTCCCCTGAGCTCCGCGAGCGTATGGGCGAGGCCTCTGTCGCGCTCATTAAGCAGGCTGGATATGAGAACGCCGGCACGATCGAATACCTCGTCGATGCCGCTGGTGAGAACTTCTACTTCATGGAGATGAATACCCGTCTCCAGGTGGAGCACCCGGTTACCGAGGAGGTAATGGGCTGCGAGCTCATTAAGGAGATGATCCGCGTCGCCGCTGGTCTGCCGTTCTCTGAGCATGTCCTGGAGGCTACCCCGCGCGGACACTCCATCGAGTGCCGTATCAATGCAGAGGATCCCTATAATAACTTTGCGCCCTCCCCGGGAGAGATCAAGCTCTGGTATGCCCCTGGTGGCAAGGGCGTGCGCGTAGATACCCACGTTTACTCTGGCTACACTGTCCCTCCATACTATGACTCCATGATCGCTAAGCTCATCGTCACAGCTGCGACCCGCGACCTCGCGATCAAGCGCATGGTGCGCGCCCTCAAGGAGTTCATGATCACGGGCATTAAAACCACGATCCCCTTCCAGCTAGAGATCCTCCAGCACCCAGACTTCATTAATGGCACCTATGGCATTGATTGGGTCGGTGAATACATCAAGGAAACGCAGGAGAGTTAATGGCTTACAAGCTGACAGTTAACAGCTGTCAGCCTACAGCCTGCTCCTCGCTACTGAGGTGAATGAATAAAAGCCCCTTGGCGCAGTTGCGCTGAGGGGCTTTTATTATGGAGCGTCAGCTTTCTCCTATGGAGTCGAACTCGAGATGCCACTGCTCTGGTAAGAGGCTGTGCTTGATCGCGGTGTAATATGGATAGTTCTTTAGCTGTTCCAGTTCTTCCGCTAGGAGTTGTTGAATGTCATCCTGTAGCTCCTCGTCTCCCTCCTCTAGAATCTCAGACCACTCTAGAATCTCTTTCATAAAGCATTGAGCTGACGCAATCGCATTCTGTCTCTGGTAACGTAATGGATTCTTATCCCCACCTAGCCCGAATACTTTTATCGTCTCTTCAGCCCTCTTAGAGCTTCTACTTTCAGGGTCTTGGGAGCGTGGACACACATCACCAGATAGCGTAAAGAGCAGGTGCAGTTCGGGGCGACATTCATCCGGTTTAAGGAGGAGATCATAATCCACGCTCGCTAGGCTATCCTTATGTCGTCCACAGCAATGAGGCTCCCAACAGGACAGGAAGAGGTTCTCCCATTGGAATGTGACTCTGGGATCTTTCCCCTTCTGGCGAAAGTGCTCGATGTGTTGCTTCACGTTCCCATTTTGATTAGGGACATCACCTGGCAGCCGGCATTCACAATATGCACAGAACGTCCCTTGCATCGCCACGAGCTGACCTCTGATCGCGCGCTTATCCGTTGAGCTCAGATCATCCCATCTCTGACTGCGGTAGTTGTATTGATCCAGGCCTTCGGGCGGATCTGGGCGGTGGAGCTGCTTCATTACTTCTTTCTCTCTGCTAATCTGCGTTTATATTCGCGGAGGCGAAGCTGCTGCTGGAGGTCCAAGTGCGAGGGATGGTCTGGACCAAAGCATTTCCCGAAGTCCTCCACCGACTTTCGCATCTCCTCCTCATCGTGCTCTCGCGAGATCATGTCTAAGAGGTGTAGATACCTCTTATTGATCTCCAGATCCGTCGGTAATGGATCTACCCCCATGATCTCTGCTAAGATAGCAGCACTGTCGCGCCCTTCCGTATAGGCCGAGGGACGCATGACCTCACCATCATGAATAATGCGTAAGCACTTCTGAGGCACGGTAGATACCACCTGCGGGCTATGGGTGGTCACAATAAACTGCACCTGAGGAAAGGCTTTCATGAGCTTGCCTAAGATCGTTTGTTGCCAGCTGGGGTGCAAATGCATCTCGATCTCATCGATCAGGATAACACCCTCGATATCATCTTCGACCCAAGGGTTGAGGGTATGGAGCCGATAAGCAATGTCTCCAACCATGGTAATGATGTTCCGCATCCCATCAGATAACTGACTCAGAGGGAGCACCCCATTAGGAGTGTGAATGATAAAGTCCTTATGCTTATAGGAATAAGCGAGCTGCTGGTAATTGTAATCCTCTAGGCAGTCTTGGATCGATTTCATCACGCGTGTAATGAGGGTGTTGTAATAGTTAGTGGCGTCTCCACCCTGTTGTTGGAGTTGGTATTGGTTATTACTCTCGTCCGCCCAGACCTTAATACCATAGAGGAAGTGCCCGTAGCTGGACCGCGAGGAGAGACATTCATAATACCCCCGAGAGCGAGACTCCTCTAGGCTAGTAAACTCCTCAATATCGATCTCCGCTAGACTCTGCTGAGAGTGGAGACGTCCAGTGCCGTAGTATGCCACAACGGGGAAAAGCACGTGCTTCCTGTCATAATCCCATTGCCTTAGCGTTTTTCCAAAGGTTGGGAGTGGAGTGACATCATGTGATAACTCCCCCATACCCGAACTTACATACGAAGCTAAGTTCTGTAGTGTTGGGACCTTATCATAGCGTAGAACATTCTTATGCGAATACCTGCTATGGATCGTTGCCGGGAACGGCGACTTCTCTGTTGTGAATAAGGATGGCTCCTGAGGGTGCGTCACCCTTCTCCGGTGCACATCAGCTTCCTGAAGTCTAGGCAGGCTCTCACTTTCTCCATACTCAAACTGCGTGACATAGGGTGCCAGTGACATGGCGATCGCATCCAGCACCGTTGACTTTCCCTGTCCATTTTTAGCGATCAGCACCGTCAGTTGCTCATGAAAGTCTACCTCCAACCGCTCAAAGCAGCGGAAGTTCTCTAGTCTTATTGTATCGAGTTTCATGAGTATTCAAGTATCCGTTGCGATAAGAGTGCCGACTACAGAGTTTATTGTCAACTCATTCACAGGAGCACCCTCGACATCCACTCGCCCCGCAGGGGGCAACTTCGGTGTAGACAGCGCGTCGTTGTGGTATTAGCATCTGGTATTATGCTCTTTACTCGTGCTTTCCTTCTCGCTTTTTTCGCTCTGTGTCACTCTCTTACTGCTGGAGGGGAGGGCTGGACGACCGACTTCGCTGCGGCACAGAAGCAGGCCGCGAAGGAGGGGAAGACGCTGCTCGTAGACTTTACGGGGACGGATTGGTGCACCTGGTGTATTAAGCTCAACGATGATATCTTTCAGAAGGAGGCCTTTCAGGAGTTTGCCAGTGAGCACTTTATCCTAGTGGAGCTGGACTACCCTCGGGATAAGTCGGGGCAGAGTGCAGAGCTCATCGCGCAGAACCAGGAGCTGCGGGAGCAGTATAAGCCCAAGGGGTTCCCTACGGTGCTGCTGTTAGATGCAGAGGGTGTGCCCTTTGAGAAGACTGGCTATACCACGCCAGATCCCGCGCTCTATGTGGAGCAGCTAGAGAAGATGCTAGAAGGGAAGAAGCGCTACGATACCGCCATGACAGAGGCGCAGGCTCTAACGGGTAAGGATAAGGCGATGGCGCTCGCGAATGCACTCTACACCTACATCCCAGATGAGCTCTACGCCTTCCACCAGTCCACGCTCGATGAGATTAAGACTCTCGACCCCGATGATACCACTGGGTTCCAACACGCGCTCGCCGCACAGCGGGCGTTTGATGCCCTGAAGAAGGAGATCGGTCAGGCTTACCGTGCCGATACGCCAGAGGCGTTTGCCGCCAGCTTACAGAGCATCCAGCAGTACATCGCGACCTATGACCCCACTGGTCAGCAGCTCATCTCCCTCCAGATGCTACAGCTTAAGATCCAGAACCGCTCACGCAGCGAGGACGAGAAGGTAGATGCCATTCGCGCATACCTCGCCGCTAACACCGACCTACCTGGCGCGACACAGCAGGAGCTCCTCTACGGGATCGCAGATGCCACCGAGCGGTCGGAGACACTCTCTGCCGAGGATAAGCTCGCTACTATTACTGATCTCTCCCAGCAGATTCATGCCATCGGCGGGGATAGCTGGCCCATCGCCTACATTAAGCGCCTCGTCGATAAGGTCTCTGCCGCATCCACAGCGGAGCCAAAAGCCGCCAAATAAGCCCCCCATTGCTCTAGTGTCCTGAAAGATTAGTTCGCCACATTATGATAGACCTCAGGGGATGGATA
>CAYWAG010000105.1:0-6075 GCA_964455925.1 uncultured Verrucomicrobiales bacterium
TAACTCGGGTGCGATTTTATCTAATGGATTATGTGGAGAGCGGTCATTCAGACCGCCCCCGTCAGGGAGACATTCAGTCTCCCTCTCTATAACAATACGCTTCTCTCATCAATAACGCCACTTCATCATTCACTTCCCAAAGTCCTTTTAGGGCTGGTTTAAGCGACTTCGAGAGATGAGTGATTATTCCATCGCCTTTAAGATTTCATATGCCCTTTCATAATCCTCATCATTCATTACGCACAAATTCGGATATTCATCCACAACGGCAATATAACCACCTGCATCTAAGAATTCGTTGCGGAGGAGCGTAGGAATGCCCTCTTGCTCGAGTGCTTGCTGCCTGAGTGCTACTGTTGATATCTCTCTGTGTCGGTAAATCTCTTTCATGTTGTATTATTGTTTTATTATGATGGTTATGTGTCAATGGTTTTGGGATTGCTTTTCCTAATTTTTCTTTTGCACATTAGAGGAGGTCTTGCAGGCCGGAGGCGCGTTGGGCTTGGGTTTGGATGGTGGTGGTGATGGTCTCTGGGGTGGCCCAGAGAGTGGCTTGGGTCTTGGCGCGGCTGAGGCCGGTGTAGAGGAGTTCCCTGGTGGCGAGGCTGGTCTGGAAGGAGGGGAGGAGGAGCAGGATGTGGTCGTATTCGCTGCCTTGGGTTCGGTGGATGGTGAGCGCCCAGGCGGTCTTTACTGCGGGGAGGATCGTGGGGGCGAGCAGGCGTGGACCAGTGGGGGTGGCAAAGGCGACTTTAAGCTGTCCGTCTGCATCTCTGACACAGAGCCCGGTGTCGCCGTTGAAGATACGGAGCTGGTGGTCGTTATGCTGAATGATGATGGCGCGTCCCTCGTACCATTGATCCGTGGTGGGGATGCCAGCGCGGCGTAGGGTGGACTCGACATGCTGGTTCAGGGCATCGGTGCCGTAGGGGCCGACTGTGGTGGGGGTAAGGAGGCGAAAGCGGTCGATGGCGGCGAGGCGATCAGAAACCGAGAGGGTGCTGTCCTGTAGGGTGGGGAGCCAGTGCTGGGAGATATAGGGCGCTAGGGCGGTGGTGAGGTCGCTGGGATCCGTAGGTGGGGCGGATTGCTCGACATGCCCATTGGTGCCGTGCTGGGAGGCGGCGATGTGGCTTAGGACTTGGGCGGGGGCGTTTGCTTTGATCGCTTGGCAGCAGCTGTGGATGCCGCCCGCGTTACGGTATGTCTTACGCAGGATGGTGACGGCGTCATGCAGGGCGCGGTTCTGCGGTGTGGCGTGGGTGATGAGGTCGCCTAGGACGGAGCCGACTTCGACAGAGCTCAGCTGGTGCTGGTCACCCAGCAGGATAATGGTGGCGTCCTGGGGGATGGCGCGGAGGAGCTTAGCCATGAGGGGGAGGGCGATCATGGAGGACTCATCTACGATGACGACCTGGGCGTAGAGAGGCGTGTCTGCGTCGTGGGTGAAGTTTACGGAACGAGGGCGGAAGCCGAGGGCGCGCTGAATGGTGGAGGTGGTAGTGGGGATGGTGTCGGTCTCTGTAGGGGTCAGACTGCCTCTGATGGATTGCTGTAGGCGGTCTGCGGCCTTACCAGTGGGGGCGAGTAGGAGGACTTCCTCTGGGCGGGTGAAGTGTCCGTAGTGGTGCAGCAGGCGGAGGACTTTGACCACAGTAGTGGTCTTACCTGTGCCGGGACCGCCAGAGAGGATGGAGAAACGGCGGCGGAGAGCCTTACGGGCGGCCTCTGCCTGGTCGTTCCCGTCCAGGTCGCCAAAGTGGGAGAGGAGCTGCTGCTCGAGGTCGGCGGGGGGGGCGGAGGTGTGCTGGAGGCGCTGCTGGATCTGGCTGGCGATCTCTTGCTCGTAGGCGAAGTAGCGGTTCAGGTAGAGCTTATGCTGCGGGGTGAGGATGAGGGGCTGGTAGCTGCCGGGGGAGCCTACGGTGCTGCCCGGGGCATCGACCGCTAGGTGGGTGAGTGCCTCGTGTATGGGGATGGCGGACTGCTCTAGGGGGAGGCAGGAGGAGCCGCTGTCTAGGGCGTGGCAGAGTTCGGCGAGGATGCCGCTGAGGTCGGGACGCTCGGCGCTGTCTGCGAGGTGATGGGTGGTGATGAACCGAGTAAGGTGCCTGTCGATCATTTGGGGCGGGGGGAAGGTGTTTAGAAGGTTGAGGAGTTAACTATTCAGGTGGGGCTTAGAGGGTGGATAACCGCTAAAAATCGCTAAATTACGCTAAAAGGAATTGTATTTATTGCATTGTCAAAGCGAGGTCTCCTGTAGTCTGCTCTGCGGACGGCGTAGGAGAAAATGAAAGCGGACGGCGATTCTTTGATGAGGATATTGCGACTATTACGATTCATTCCAATACGATCAGAGAGCTTTTGAAAGAAGTATAATATGTTTCCATTACGTAATGCGCAGGTGTATTAACATACAGGTTCGAGTGCCTCTTTTTTAGCGATTTTTAGCGGTTAAGCTCTCCGTACACCCCACCTAAATAGTTACGTTGAGGACTGGTTCTACGAGAGCGTAGGTGTCGCGGAGGGTGGCGAGGCGGTCTGGGGTGACGGTGTCGGTGTAGATGCCTGCGCCAGGGGTGCTGGGGTCGATCCCCCGCAGGAAGATGTAGTAGACGTTACCGAGGTGCAGGGCGGGGTCATACTGTGCTCCTAGGCGCAGGCTGAGGAAGCGGTCCAGCGCGAGGGTGTAGAGGTGGTACTGGAGGTAGTAGTGGTGCTCTGCCATGGCGTGAGCGAGGGTGTGGGGCTGGTAGTCTGGCAGGCGGTTCGTCTTCCAGTCTAGGAGGTGGTAGCGTCCATCGTGCTGGAAGACGAGGTCTATAAAGCCGGTGAGGAACCCCTGGAAGGTGTCGTCGTGGAGCGCCTCCAGGGTGTGCAGGTAGTCGCTGGGGAGGTCTGTAGGCGGAGCGGTCTGGAGGACATCCCTGAGGCGGGACAGGGAGTAGCCCTGCCCTGCCAGGGTGAACTGGGGCTCGATCATACGCTGGCTGGCAGGGATGTCGGCGAGGCAGGGGCTGTCAGGCGCGGTGCTGAGGGGGGCGTGCAGCAGACCGTGCAGGTAGGTGCGAATCTCCTCTACGATGCTGGGGAGCGTGGTGGGGGAGAAGTGGCGCGGGTAGGGCTGATGCTTCTGGAGCTTACTGGTAATGAGGTCGACTAGGTGCGGGGTCTGCAGGGGGGATTGGAAGTCGATCTCCTCCAGAATCTCGTGAAAGGCGGAGCCGAGGGCGGCGCCGGCCTGTAGCTGCGCCCAAAACCCTTGATCGACGGCTGGTGGGGCAGCTGCGCGGTGATGCTGATGGTTATAGGTGAGTCCGCTAAAGGAGCTGGTGTAGCGGTGCGCGGTGAAGCTGGTGTCGCTAAGGTCGCGGTGGGTGAGGCTGGGCGCCGTGGTGCCGTCCTGTGGCGCGATGTAGGCCGCGGGCGGGGCGAGGTCCCCGATGCGCTGGACGACGATACAGCCGGAGGATGCCTGCGGAAGGGTATCAAAGGTGTCGAGCTCTGGCTCTCCTAGCATACGGAAGACGGCGTGCTGGTCTGGGTTCGTATTCTGCCCCTTGCTGTTCTGCTTTGGCGGGCGGTAGTAGAAGTGACAGCGGAGCGCGGCGCGGGTGAGGGCGACATAGGCGAGGCGGGCGCGGTCGGCACAGGTCTCTGTGATGCGGCGCGGGTCGATGGGTGTCTCCCCATATTGGGCGAGGTGGACGCGCCCGTCATCGGCGTGAAAGCTGAGGTCTGGGGTGTGCTGCTTTGCCTTAAAGTCTTGCGTGCAGGGTGGGGTGACAAACACGATGGGGAACTCGAGCCCCTTGCTGACGTGTTGGGTCATGATCTGGACCGCCGGGCGGTCGGTGTCGATGCGGAGCTCCTCGGCCTGGGGCTTACCTCGGGTGACTTCCTGGATGGTGCTCTCTAGCCAGCGCACGGTCTCGGCGGGGGCTAGTGGGGTGGTGCGGGCTTCATGGTCCAGCACCTCGCCCAGGTGTAGGAGGTTCGTGAGGGCACGCAGCCCTAGGGGCTGGGTGAGGAGGGTGTCGTGCAGGGAGAAGAGGTCAACGAGGGTGTTCAGCATGGGGCTGAGACCATGTGACCTCCACAGCGGGAGAAGCGTCGCAAAGTGGTTCGTGGCAGTGGCGATGGCATCTGGATCGAGCAGGGTAGAGCCTGCCCCCAGCACGGGCTGCAGGAGGGCAGATCGGATGAGCTGTGGGCGGTTTGGCTGGAGGACGGCGAGAAGGAGGATGCAGAGGGACTGCGCCTCGGCGCTCTGGAACAGGACGGTGCGGGTCTGGGTAACGGCGGGAATCCGCAGGGAGGACAGGCGCTGGTAGAGCTCCTTCCCCTCGCGGGCACTCATGACGAGGATCGCCATGTCAGAGGGGGAGATGGGGGTGGTGCGCTCGCTGTCAGGGTCGATCTGCTGCCAGGGCTGGTCTAGCAGGGCGAGGATCTCATGGCAAATGCTATCATAGATGGCGGTCTGCTGGTCCTGAGAGAGGCGATGCGTGCTGGGGTCCACGAGGTGGAGGTGCAGGCTAGGGTGCGGCGCGAGCGGGGTGGTCTCGTCCCCCTGGCTGGGCCAACGTGAGGGGGTAAAGCGGATGCGCTGATCCACGAGGAAGGGATCCTCCGAGAGCTGGAACAGGGTGTTGATCGCATGGATCATGCTCGGGGAGGAGCGGAAGTTCGTGTCGAGCTGGGCGTGGTGATCTGCGCGCTCACTGGCATTAATATAGGCGAAGACATCAGCACCTCGGAAGCGGTAGATGGACTGCTTAGGGTCGCCAATGATATGGAAGAACCCTTCTGGGTGGTTAAAGAGCTGGAGAAAGACCTGGCACTGCTGGGGCGAGGTGTCCTGGAACTCATCAATCAGGGCGGAGCTGTAGGTCTTTCGCACGGAGGCGATCATGGCCTGCGCGGAGGAGGTGTTCGAGCTCAGGAGGGCGGCGAGCTTAAAGGTGATGTCAGAGTAGGACTGGACATTGCGGGCGGTCTTTAGCTCGATGAGGCGGGCCTGCACGTATTGGTAGAGGTGCCCCAGATAGGACGACGGGTAGTCCAGCGCGGGGCGGTCTGTGAGGGCGATGAGCTGCTGTATGATAGGGGCGAGGGGATGCTCCCTAAAGCTGGGGAGATCCTGCCAGAGGGCCTGCACGCGTGCGGCGTCTAGTGCGAGGTCGTCGCCAGCGAGGAAGGCGTCGACCATCTCTAGGAACTTGGTTCGGCCTGCTTTATTGTAGGGGTTCTTGCGCTTGTTCGTGCCTTCGGGCGGAGCGTTTAGGAAGGCGGTGAGAGCCTGATGGTGGTCGCGAACGAGGGCGCGTAGCTGCTCATAATGCTGGCGCGCGCCTTCCTCTGCCTGCTGGCGGGTCAGGAGGTAGGCGGGGTGCAGCTGGGCGTCTGGACTACGGAGGGTCTCGCGGAGAAACCCCTGCGCTTGGCTAAAGGTGATATGCTCAGAGAAGTGCTGGTAGGCATCGGCATCCAGCGCGTAAACGTGTGTGCGCCAATAGTCCCGCTGGGCTTGGTCGATCATAGCGTTCTCGTCCGGGTCGAGCTCGACAGAGAAGAGGGAGTTGGACTCGAAGGCGTAGTCCTTTAGGAGCCGCTGGAAGAAGCCGTCGATGGTGAAGATGGGGGCGGAGTCAAAGGAGGAGAGGGCGAGCGCGAGTGCCTTAATGGCATCGGCGCGCTCCTCGTCGGGCAGCTCATGCCACTTCTGGGCGAGGTCGTTCTGGAGGAACTCGGGGCTGGGGTTCTGCAGTTGGGAGAGGATCTCCTGGAGCAGGGACTGGAGGCGGGACTTAATCTCTGCGGTAGCGGCACGGGTAAAGGTGACGGTGAGGATCTTCTCTAGCGGTAGCTGGTTCTCCACGATCTGGCGCGCAATGATGCGGACCAGGGAGTAGGTCTTTCCGGTGCCCGCAGAGGCCTCCAGGAGGGTCAGGCCGGTCTGTAGGGGCGAGTCTGTGGCGGAGAAGGAGGAGAGTGACATAGTAGGGGGCAGTGTTTGGGGGCGGTGGAGTAAGTTAGGGTGGAGCCATGACTCCATTGGGTGGCTCCTTTAGG
>CAYWAG010000106.1:0-6007 GCA_964455925.1 uncultured Verrucomicrobiales bacterium
ACCTTTACAGACCTTTGATGGTGTAGGCTACTACGCCTAGGACTACCATGATGGCGATGAAGATCCAGAGGTAGGTTACGGTGTTGCCGCTGTTGGCGGTGGCGGCGCCGCGTTTGGCGTTGAGGCGGTCGTAGCGGCCTTTGATTTTGCCTTTGCGGAGGAAGCCGTCGTAGTTGCGCTGGATGAGGTGGGTTTCGATCTGGCGCATCATGTCGAGGAGGACCCCTACGAGGATGAGGAGGGAGGTTCCGCCGAAGAATTGGGTGACCATGTAGGGCATGCCGAGCCAGTTACCTAGGAGCATCGGGAGGACGAAGACGATGGTGAGGAAGATGGAGCCGGCGAAGGTGAGGCGGGTCATGGTGAAGTCCAGGAAGTCTGAGGTGGGCTTGCCTGCTCGGACGCCTGGGATGTAGCCGCCGCTCTTCTTGAGGTTCTCTGAGATCTCGGTGGGGTTAAAGAAGGTGGAGACCCAGAAGTAGGAGAAGAAGAAGATCATGAGGCCAGCAATGATGTAGTAGATGCTGCTGGCGGGGCTGAACCATTCTTGGATCTTGAGCGCCCAGGTTTGGCCCTTGAAGAGGAAGCCAAGGATGATGGGCGGGAAGGTGATGATGGCAGAGGCAAAGATGATGGGCATAACTCCGGCGTAGTTGACCTTGAGCGGGAGGTATTGGGTCTGCTTGGAGAGTTGGCTCTTGCGGTTGACCTTGCCGGCGTATTGGACGGCGATGCGGCGCTGGGCTTGCGTGAGGGCAATGATGGCGGCGATGACGAAGAGGAGGAAGGCGATGAGGCCAACGAGGATCATGGGGTCAAACTGGCCAGCGTCTGGGTTGCTGACGAAGGTCTTCCAGGCTTGCACGAGTGCTCCTGGGAGGGCGGCGATGATGTTGACGGAGATGATGAGGGAGACGCCATTACCGATCCCCCGATCAGTAATTTGGTCGCCAATCCAGGCGAGGAACATGGTGCCTGCTACGAGGGTGATTACCGCTACGGAGACGAAGCCCCAGCCGAAGTTCGGAACGAGGTTACCGAACTGCCCGATGCCGTTAAGGTAGAGGGCGGAGTCTGGGTTCTCGAGGGAACGGGCGATGAGGAAGCCTTGGACGAGGGCGATGAGAATGGTGATGTATCGCGTGTATTGGGTGATCTTTTGGCGACCACCGTCTTCACGGGAGAGCTTGGCGAGCTGTGGGATGACTGCGGAGCCGAGCTGCATCATGATGGATGCGGAGATGTAGGGCATGATGCCGAGGGCGAAGATACCGCATTTTTCGAGCCCGCCACCAGAGAAGACGTTGAGGAGGGCGCCGACGGCGGCTCCTGCGTTGGTAGAGCCGTCATCGCTCTCCATTCTCCAGTTAAGGTAATCTTGGATGACGCTGGCGTCTACTCCTGGGATGGAGATAGCAACGCCGAGACGGACGATGAAGACCATGGCAAGGGTGAAGAGCAGCCTGTTCTTGAGCTCTTCAATCTTCCAGATGTTAGTAAATGCGGAAATCATGGGGAAATCTTGTGTTGGGGGAAAGGGGGGCAGGCGTCGATGCCCGCATGTGTGTTGTGTGGTTGGGTAATGATGTATTACGCGCTGTCTGTGAGGGAATTCACGAGGTGGTGCAATACAAAAAGAAGAGCGACTGATAGGGAATACCAGCCGCACTTCTTGATACATCTAGCGCAGTGGGGCTAGATGTGACGCATTTGCGCAGCCTGAGAGGGCTTAAGCTTCTTCAGAGGCTGGCTCTGCTGCTTTCTTTGTGACCTCAATGGAGCCACCTGCGCTCTCGATCTTCTGACGAGCAGAGGCACTGACAGCGGTGACGCTGAGGTTGAGCTTCTTGCTGATCTCGCCGTCGCCAAGGATCTTGACGCCGTCGTAACGACCTTTCATGAGACCGGATGCGCGGAGAGTCTCCTCGTTTACGGTGTCACCGTCGTTGAAGCGGGCTTCTAGGTCTGAGACGTTGAAGGCTGCGATCTTGTCTTGGAAGATGAAGTTGTTAAACCCACGCTTAGGAAGCTTACGGTGGAGTGGCATTTGACCACCCTCGAATCCGACGCGGACGCCAGAACCGGAACGAGCCTTTTGGCCCTTATGTCCCTTACCGGAGGTTTTACCTAGGCCAGAGCTTTCGCCACAGCCGAGACGTTTACGGCGGTGTTTTGCTCCTGGGTTGTGTTTAAGAGAATGAAGTTTCATTTATCTAAGTAGTAGGGGTTAGGAGAGGAGGCCGCGATGGGGCGGCCTCCGTCCGGGGGGATTAGATTGCTTTCGTTTCCTTACGCTTCTTACCACGTAGGCCGAGGATTTCCTCACGGGTCTGGAGCTCGCTGAGCGCCTTAAGGGTAGCCTTTACGACGTTAGCGTGGTTATTAGAGCCGAGGGATTTGCCGATGACGTCCTTGATGCCGACGGCTTCACAGACTGCACGCATGCCACCACCTGCGATGACACCGGTTCCGGGAGCAGCAGGCTTAAGGAGGACCTTACCACCACCGAACTCTGCGTAGATTTCGTGTGGGATGGTGCCGTCTACGATGGACATGGTCTGGAGGTTACGACGGGAGCCTTCGGATGCTTTACGGATGGCCTCGGAGACCTCGTTTGCTTTACCAAAGCCGAACCCGACTTGCCCCTTCTTGTCACCTGCGACGAGGAGAGCGGAGAAGCTGAAGCGACGTCCACCTTTTACAACCTTAGCACAGCGGTTGATGAAGACGACTTTCTCGTCGATTCCATCATCTGGCTTGTCGTCCTGACGCTTGTTGTCACGGCGGCCACGTGGACCACCTTGACCACGTCCGCCTGGGCCGCGACCACCAGGGCCACCTTGTCCGCGTCCACCTGGGCCGCGACCGCCAGGACCACGGGAGTCAGGCTTATCACCAGCAGGAGCTGGTGCGGTAGCAGCTGGGGCTGCAGGTTTGTCAGCAGCAGGGGCGCCACCAGCTTGCTCGGTATTGTCTTGATTTGATACCATGATATTTGAGTGTTTTAGAGTTTAAGGCCCTCTTCGCGGGCGGCGTCTGCGAGTGCCTTTACCTTGCCGTGGAAGATGAATCCACCACGGTCGAAGACAACTTCTTCAATCTTGTTATCCTTCGCTTTCTTAGCGATGAGAGATCCGACTTTTCCAGCAGTAGCGATGTTGGCAGAGCCAGCCTCGAGGTCTGCATCGAGAGTAGAGGCGGCTGCGATGGTTACGCCGGCGTCATCGTTGATGAGTTGGGCGTAGACGTTCTTGTTGGAGAAGTGGACGGCGAGGCGAGGACGCTCTGCGGTTCCGTGGATTTTCTTACGGATGCGGGTGCGGACCTTAGCGCGGATGGCTTTACGGTTTAAAGTGCTCATTATGAATGTAATTAGGTTATGGGTTACTTCTGAACGCTCTTACCAGCTTTACGACGGACGTATTCGCCAACGTAGCGAACGCCTTTACCTTTGAACGGCTCAGGTGGGTAGTAGCTGCGGACTTCTGCGGCGAACTGACCGACTTCCTGCTTATCAATCCCCTCGACCTCGATCTTAGTGTTATCGGTAACGGTGACCTTAACGCCAGATGGGATGGGGTGAAGAATGGGGTGTGACTTACCAAGGCTGAGGTCGAGCTTGTCGCCCTTGACCGCTGCACGGAAACCAACACCGATGATCTCGAGGTTTTTCTTAAACCCGGTGGTGACACCGATGATCATGTTGTTGACGATAGAGCGACAGGTGCCGTGGAGAGCACGGTGCTGACGCAGCTCTGTCTCACGCTTAAGCTCGACGGAGCCGTCTTCTTGCGCGAGGGAGATTCCCTTTGGAAGGGAGAACTCGAGTTTCCCCTTAGGGCCTTCTACAGTGATGCTTCCAGCGTCTTCCTTGACGGAGACTTTCTCTGGGAGAGAGATTGGTTTTAATCCTACACGTGACATAGTATTATGAGAATTGAGGGTTAATGATTACCAAACTTGGGCGAGGAGTTCACCGCCAACGTTCTGCTCCTTAGCTTCACGGTTGGAGAGGATACCCTTAGAGGTAGAGAGGAGTGAGATACCGAGGCCGCTACGGACACGTGGGATCTCGTTGACACCGACGTAGTTACGACGGCCTGGCTTGGAGACACGCTTAAGGTCAGTAAGCGCAGGCTTACCTTCTACGAAGCGGGTGCTTACCTTGAGGAGGGGGAATTTACCAGACTCGTCGATCTCGTAGTTCCAGATGTATCCTTCATCCTTAAGGATACGTGCGATCTCCGCCTTTGCCTTAGAGAACGGTGCGGTGAAGGACTCGTTCTGAGCGCGCGAGGCGTTCTTAAGACGGGTAAGGAAATCAGAAATGGGGTCACTTAGTACTGCCATAATTGTTGCTTTCTTTAAAAAATATGATTTTAGGAGGGATTAGGCGGCGTCCTTCTTGTTATCGCGGAACGGGAAGTTCAGCTTGTCAAGGAGAGCCTTTGCTTGGGCATTGTCGTTCGTAGAGGTAACGATGATGAGGTCAAAGCCGAGCTGGCGTTTGATCTTGTCGATCTCGATCTCTGGGAAGATGGACTGATCTGGAATGCCGAGGGCGAAGTTTCCACGACCGTCGAAGCCCTTAGGAGAGAAGCCACGGAAGTCACGCACGTTAGGAGCGGTGACGTTGATGAAGCGGTCGAGGAATTCCCACATCATGTCCTTACGGAGGGTGACGCGGGCACCTACTGCTTCACCTTCACGGACTTTGAAGTTAGCAACGGATTTCTTAGCGAAGACGACACTTGGCTTTTGGCCAGTGATCTTCTCGATTTCAGCAACAGCGTCTTCGACAGCTGCTTTACGGTCTGCTTGGTAGCGACCGACGTGACAGTTAATGACGACTTTCTCGATGGCTGGGATCTCGTGCGGGTTCTCTAGGGAGAGATCCGTCTTGAGAGCAGGCGCGACGGTGGAGTCGTAGTATGCTTTTAGGGATGGTGTCATAGTATTGCGGGTCAGCGGTTAGAGTTGTTTATGCTTAAGCGCTAGGGGTTGTATTATAATGTGTGAGTGGGCTTACGCCTTCTTCACATTAGAAAGTGCGATGGGAGCGTTTTGCTCGACGATTCCGCCTTGTTGGCTCTCTTGGGTGGGCTTGATAGCCTTCTTGACGAGACGCACGCCGTCGAGGAGGACGGTTTGCTTCTTAGTGTCGACAGAGAGGACGAGGCCACTCTTACCCTTGTGAACGCCAGAGATTACTTCTGCCGTGTCACCTTTGGTAACGTGTGATTTAACTTTACTCATATCAGTGTGTTATGGGGGTAAGGGGATTAGAGGACTTCCGGGGCGAGGGAGACGATCTTCATGTAGTTCTTCTCGCGGAGTTCACGAGCAACTGGGCCGAAGATACGGGTTCCCTTAGGGTTACCGTCCTTGTTGATGATGACGACTGCATTAGAGTCGAAGCGGAGGGCGGAGCCATCACGACGACGTGTTGGGTATGCAGTACGGACGACTACGGCTTTCTCTACAGAGCCTTTCTTAATAGAAGCAGTAGGGATAGCTTCACGCACGTGGATGGTGATGACATCACCAATACGCGCGCTCTTGGTACGTTTACCAATAACGCCGATCATCTTAGCGACACGAGCACCGGTGTTATCGGCGATCGCGACTTTGGATTCCATTTGGATCATAATTTATAGGAGGGGGAAGGGGTTATAAATTAGTGTGTGAGGATTTTGTCAAGCTTCCAGCACTTCTTTTTAGAGATAGGGCGGGTCTCGACGATGCGGACCTTGTCACCGACAGCGGCTTCGTTGTTCTCATCGTGTGCGTAGAATTTCTTAGAACGCTTGATGATCTTCTTAAAGGCGAGGTGGGGAACACGGTTTACGTATTCGACGACGATGGTCTTATCCATGCTAGTGGAGAGGACCTTACCGACGCGTGTCTTACGTAGTCCTGGTTGTTTGGTAGTTTCGCTCATTGGGATAGGAGAGGGTTAGTTAGCTTCTGGTTGGGATTTGGTGCGCTCACCGATGATGGTAAGGAC
>CAYWAG010000107.1:0-5873 GCA_964455925.1 uncultured Verrucomicrobiales bacterium
GCGTATTGGAGGGCACCGTTAGGGGCGACATTGAGGATATAGGTGAACTGGAGGTCTAGGTCCCCGAGGTTTGTCAACGCAGGCGGCGACAGCGTGAACCCTGGCATGGATGGTGACAGATCAGCCTGCAGTGAGAAGGCAACCTGAGGTAAGGTAGTAGGCAGGGGCGTATCAGCTCTCCGTGGTGGTAATAGGGGCTGAACTGTATGCTGTACCGAGAGACGAGGCAGGTCAAAGGGCAGTGATAAGTATCGAGGAACATGCTGAGGCTCTAGGGCTGCTAGCTCCTCTAAGGCCGCATCCATCGAGCGGGTCAGCTGCTGATGCAGCTGTGCATATACACGCTCCTGCTGCTGCTGTGGAGACGCAGGGCCAGTATGCGGTGTTATGGCATGGGGGGGTAGCTGGTCTGCCGTCACGACGATGACTGGCTGAATGCTCTGCGAGTTCTGTATGCGCTGATAGGAGCGCTGCTGTAGGGCGCGCCCCTCGGACAAAAACGGCCAGGGCACGTATCGACACAGTAGGAAGCTCGTGAGCAGAGCGGCGCATAGGGCTAGCACGGTTCTACGGATCACCGTATCACGCCGCTTCCAGTGGTATATATGCCCTGCCTCCGGATTAATCATTGTTCGGCTTAGGTTCGGCGACCAGAACGCATTCCATGT
Organism: uncultured Verrucomicrobiales bacterium; assembly: GCA_964455925.1. GTDB lineage: Bacteria > Verrucomicrobiota > Verrucomicrobiia > Verrucomicrobiales > Akkermansiaceae > WTJZ01. The sequence continues at coordinate 669 of CAYWAG010000107.1, forward strand.
TTAGCTCCTGGATGGTCTGCAGGGCGTAGCGCTCGCGCTCTACGCTAGTGCGGTGATCCACAACGAGGAGGACTTGGTCCAGCGGTGATGCCTCCGCAATCTGCTGTAAGGCACTGCCAAGCTCCGTAAACGGGACGGTATTGATCCCGACCAAGCAGTTCTCCGCCGGCTCTGGGTAGAGCCTGACGGCGATGTGGTGCTCTGAAAGGGTGAGGTTCTGTGCCTCTAAGGAAGTGAGCTTAAGCGGGATACCAGCTGCTCCTACCCAGTTCGTAGCGTAGAGTCCGTACACTGCTACGAGAACAAAGAGGTCAAACACGCAGATCAGAAAGATCACGCTGGGATGTCTGGGGAGTTGGAGCTGCGCCTTCATAATATTCTCATACCTCGGTCATACATGGCTAAGCCGCATCTTATTCTACCGCCCCGTCCACCGGGTCTGCCCCTACTGGCTCTGCGATGGAGACCACACTACTATAGCTCCGTGCATCGATAATAATATTCACCAGGTTCACGCTGGCAGCGTTCATCCGGGTCAGGACCTGCTGAGCCCGCGCAGAAAGATACATGTAGCATAAGTAGCAGATGAGCGCAAGGGTCAGACCGATGGCAGTCGTCGCCAGGCTCTCAAAGAGACCATGAGCGAGCTGGGCTTGGACCACATACCCGCCAGCCTCTCTGACACTCATAAAGACGTCCATCAGCCCTAATACCGTCCCGAGCATGCCCGTGAGCGGTGCGAGATACACGATCGTCAACAGTCCTCGTAAATTATGCTCCAGCTTAGGGAGTTCCAGCGCGACGGCATCCTCCGCCACCCCGCGTAGCTCGCTACGGGTCAAGTGATGACGGGTCGTTATAGAGTGTAGAATCCGGCCCATCGGCCCACCCGCATGGCTACTCTCGTGAATGGCTTCGGCATAGGCTCGCTTCCGTAGCTGGTTAGCAATACCTGTCAGTAAACGCCCCTCGTTGAGTCGTGTGCTCTGAAAGTACAGAATACGTTCAAAGATTAAGACTATGGCTACGAAGCCAAGCACTAATTGCGCCCACGTTACGACACCGGCCATCTCTAGTAATTCCTTCATGCTACACTAATATCTAATCTGCTCGCCCATGCTCAGAAGAGGGATCATGTACCGCCCTCCTTACGCATCTGAGATTACGACACCATACACCGAGCTCTCTGGAAAAATAAAGGACTATTCTCGCTATAATCTCCAGGACAGTAACACCGCCTCTTGTTGCTACGTATCCTGGCGGTAGCGCTGGATAGCGAGGAGGAATGGCGCCGCGGAGCGAGGGTTATGCGGAGTAAGGCGCATGACACGGTAGGTGTCACTAGAGAGGGCGCGTGCCCACTCCTCTACTGCGGACGCCTCACTGTCTCCGCCCTCATGCCCAGGGTAACACATGATGGTCAGCAGCCCCTGCAGGCGGAGGAGGCGCAGACTGTAATCAAGCGCAGGCAGGGTGGTCTCCTGCTGTGTGATAATGGACTTATCTCCTCTGGGGAGGTAGCCCAGGTTAAACATAGCAGCCGCGATCGGCTGAGGCTCTAGGTAGTCTGCCATCCTACTGTGACAGGCTGTATGCAAGGTCACAGGAGCGCTCAGGTGGTGCTCGTTTAAGAGCCTGGCTGTGGTCTCTGCCGCTGCGGGCTGAATGTCAAACCCATGCACGCGCCCCTCTGCCCCTACGTGCTGGGCGAGGAAGAGCGTGTCATGTCCGTTCCCCACCGTGCCATCAATGACGGTGTCCCCAGGCTGAATCACCTGACGGAGCCAGTCATGCGCAAGAGGTAAGGTGCGTAGCTGAAAGGACATGAGCGAAAGAACGATCGACCTCAGGGATTACGTGTAGCTTAGCTACCGTGGTAGTGATGCCACTGGCTCTCACGGAAGATCTTGATGCGCGCCCCCACCCCAACGCGGCGGTAGAGGTCGATCACGTCACGAGACTTCATCCGAATGCATCCATAACTCGCGGGGCGCCCGATCTTATATTCCTCAGGCGTTCCGTGGATGTAGATGTAGCGAGAGAAGGTGTTGCGGTTATGGTAGTCCTTACCCTTGAGCCACAGGATACGAGAGACGATAGGGTCACGTCCGGGGGCATTAGGGCGGAGGATTTCGCCCGTGCGCACACGGCTCTTAAAGACGGCTCCAGAGGGAGCACCTCCACCAAACTTCTGTGCCACCTCATGGTTCCCCAGTGGCGTGCGCTTACTGCCAGACTTGCTTCCTAGCCCGAACTTAGAGGTCGAGACAGGGTAGGTTTTGACATATTCGCCATTCTTTTTTAGCACGAGCGTTTGGTCAGCGACACTAACGAGCATCTGGCTGCTACGGTCGTATTTACTGGCGCAGGAGACGAACAAAAAGAGACAAGAAATCCAGGCTAATGAGGTGATGGTTTTCATAGTAAAAACTCAGACGAGAAAATGATGATAGAGGTTCAAATAAAATACGTTTTTTTAAGATGAGCTCTTATTAAACGAGGCGGCTAGCTGATCAAACACCGCACGGAGCGATCCCGCTGAGGTGTAGAAGAAGCCGAGCGGGAAAGGAGTAAGGAGGATGGACGCCACCCAGTTACCAGAGATAAAGGCATCTACCACGACAAAGGTGAAGAAGCACCCAAAGAGAAACTCGACGAATGGAGTGAAGGACTTAATCGCCTTATAGTTACTCTTCTTCCACGATTTCTTAGATCCCTCTAGCTCCCCGTATTTAGGCGTGCGGACAAAGGCGGACTCCTTATTAAAGAGCGCCTCCAGCACCGCCTTAGCATTGTTCACCGACATCCCGATCCCGAGGGCGAGAATGAGCGGAAGATAGGGCAGATCACGACACCATTTCTTAGGGTGCAGGGCCTTCTGCGCTGTCATGTAGAAGATCGCCACGGAGACCGAGCCAAAGAAGTAGACGGGAAGGTTCGCTAACCACCAGAGAGGCCCCTCTAGTTCCACCCCAAACTGTGAGTTCGGGTAGAGGACGATACACATGAGGAAGAGCAGAAGGTAAGCAAAGTTCGATGTCAGGTGCGTGGTCGCCTCGATTTTCACATAAATCGGCGCATCACTCTTCCAGATCTGTCCGAGCACCTTCTTACAGCACTGGATCGCGCCCTTCGCCCAGCGGTGTTGCTGGCTCTTAAACCCATCAATATCTACAGGCAGCTCGGCAGGGGTCTCAATGTCGTTTAGGAAGACAAACTTCCAGCCCTTGATCTGTGCCCGGTAGCTGAGGTCCATGTCCTCTGTCAGCGTGTCATGGTGCCAGCCGCCGGCATCATTGATGCAGGACTTCCGCCAAATGCCAGCCGTGCCGTTAAAGGTAAAGAAGCGTCCACTACGGTTCCGTGCGGTTTGCTCCAGCTCTAGGTGTCCGTCTAAAAGCATGGCCTGCAGACGGGTCAGAATGTTCGTATTACGGTTCAGGTGCCCCCAACGGGTCTGAATCATCCCAATGTTATCATCGGCGAAGTAGTGGATCGTCTTCTGGATCAGCTCCGGCTTTGGCACGAAGTCGGCATCGAGAATGAGAAGGTATTCGCCCTCGCACTTATTCATCCCCGCCTCTAGCGCTCCTGCCTTAAAGCCGGTGCGGTCCACACGGTGGACGTGCTCCGCTCTAAACCCTTTCTCTTGCAGCCGCTTAGCATGCGCCTCACAAATCTTAACGGTTTCATCGGTAGAGTCATCCAGGATCTGGATCTCCATCTTATCCTGTGGGTAGTCCAGCTGCTCCACCGCTCCGATGAGCCGGTCCACGACATGCTTCTCGTTAAAGACGGGGAGCTGAATGGTAACGAGAGGCAGCTCTGTAAAGGTCTGGGCCGGTGAGGGCTTGTTGCGAGAATGCTTTAAGTAGAGATAAATAATGACCAAGCGGTGGAAGCCATAGAGAGCAAGAGCAACGGTTACAAAAGTGTAAATCGTGAACCAAACAATAGAAAGAATGTCCATAACGTAAGAGTGAGACCATCCATGCAGATGCACAGACACCGCCTTACTTATAGCCATTTTACACTCTGTCAAGCATCTTAATCCCGACTCCCAGCCCGAAACCGGGCAACCTCGCGTTGGTAAGAGGAACCGCTAAAAGCACTAAAATTGCTCAACACGGAGTTGGCAGCTATCCAGATACCGTAAGAAATCGTGTGTCATTCGGCTCACGCAGGCATCATCCCTGGTTCATCTGAAGGATGTGTCGGTGCTCGGTGCCTGGCATCGCCGCAGATGCGATCGCTGCGACCCGCGCGGGAGGCGGAGGGGATGATGAGGGCGAGAATCTGCATTTTATACAAAATAATCCTCGCTCAGTCGTATCTAACGTGCTCATATTGCTCCTTCCCCAAATCAACAATATACACCATGAAGAGCCTTCTTAGCATTGAGGAACTGACTCCCAAGATTCTCTCTGACCTCGTTAACAGCGGGGCGGACTTTAAGCTTATTCGCGATTCCCATGATAAGCCTCTCGCAGGTCAGACTTGGGGGATGATCTTTAATAAGTCCTCTACCCGCACGCGCCTATCCTTTGAGGTCGGCATCCATGAGCTAGGCGGGAATGCGCTGTTTCTGAGCGCGAACGACTTACAGCTAGGGCGTGGTGAGCCGATCAAAGATACTGCCCGCGTAATGGGACGCATGCTGCACGGCCTGATTATCCGCACCTATGACCAACAGGATTTGACCGACTTCGCGGAATGGGGGAAAATCCCCGTGATCAATGCGCTGACCGATGAGGAGCACCCCTGCCAAATCCTAGCAGACCTCCTGACGATCCAGGAAGAGCTCGGGAGCTGGGAGGGGAAGAAGATCGCCTTTGTCGGTGATGGATACTCAAATATGAGCATCTCCTGGATGTGGGCAGCTAAGCACCTCGGGTTTGAGTTCGTCATCGCCGCACCTAAGAACCACCAGCCACCCGCGGAGTTCATAGCGCATCTGAACGCGCCGAACGTTACGATCACAGACTCCCCACTAGAGGCAGTGGCAAACGCCCATGTCATCAACACGGATGTCTGGCTCAGTATGGGGCAAGAAGGGCAAGCTGCTAAGGAGCTGGAGTTCAAGGGGTTCCAGGTAAACGAGCAGCTTCTCCGCACCGCTCATCAGGACCACATCGTCCTCCACTGTCTGCCAGCCTACCGGGGCAAGGAGATCTCCGAGGAGGTTCTAGAGGCACATGCCAGCAC
>CAYWAG010000108.1:0-5840 GCA_964455925.1 uncultured Verrucomicrobiales bacterium
GCCTATGGGCATACCTCGAGTTCTCTGACCAAACCAGAGGCTGGATCAACACCAAGCACCTCACCATGCTCGCGCCCACTAACTCCTTTGCCCCCATCACCCCAGTAGAGCAATCATCTGACCTCTAATTGTGGCATGATCACAGGAGTTCCGCGACGATTGCGTGCATCTCGTCCTCTGTAGCCTCTAGGAGGGAGAGGAGGTGCAGCTGGTTACGGGCGCGCTCCAGGTTCTGCGTGGGGCTGTCCACGCGGAAGTAGTGATCCCCTAGGATATAGTCCGTGAGAAAGCGGACCGCTAACTCTAGGGTAATGAGCTGCACGGAGAAGACAAGGTGCTCGCGCTCTGCCGGCACGAGCGTAGCCCCTGCCGCCTCTAAATACCCTCGGGTTAATGCCCGAAAGACGTCCATCCGGCACTCCACCTCCGTGACAGCGGCAGACTCACCGCTACGGCTCAGCGAGGTGCGTACTAGATCGCCATAATCATAGAGCATCGTTCCGGGCATAACAGTATCAAGGTCGATCACGCAGACCGCCTTCCCTGTTCCAGCATCGAACAGGACATTAGAGATCTTCGTATCATTATGCGTCGTCCGGGTGGGAAGGAGCCCCTCCTCACGGAGCTGCTCTATGCGACCTGCCTGAGCTCGCCAGCGGTCTACGACCGCTAGCTCCTGCGGGATCTCTGCTACGCGCCCTAGTGGGTCTGCGGAGAGCGCGGCATCTAGCGCCTCTATCCGGCGCGGCGTATGGTGGAAGTGCGGGATCGTCTCTGCCAGCCCCTGTGCGGGGAGGGCACTGAGCTGAGTGAGAAAGGTGCCAAAGGCGCATCCTGCCTCATAGGCGAGCGCGGCAGAGTCCACCTGCTCATGCCCCACACAACCAGCGAGGTAGTTAAAGGCACGCCATAAGCCCCCGTCCCCATCTAGGATAAACGAGCCGCCCTCACATGTGGGGAGTAAGTGCAGGGCGCGCGCCTCTGGAGCCACACGCGCCACATGCGCCGTAACACGCTGAATATTCTGCATCACGAGCTCAGGTTGCTGGAAGACAGCCGTATTGACACGCTGTAGCACAAGTTGTGCACCGCACTGCGTCTGGACGAGGTAAGTCGCATTAATTAATCCCCCATGGAGCGTCTCCACGGTACCGATCTCCCCGCCTTTTACGTAATGGGGTAAGACCTCTGTTAGCTTCTCATCATGATTCATTTTCTCTGCCTGCTATAGATTCTCACTCTGTTCATACCCCCGCCCCATAGCGATCACAATTTGAAAATCCCAGCTTTTCTCAGGGCGACCTCACCTTGGGTAGAGGAACCGCTAAAGGCGCTAAATTACGCTAAAACCACTTAAAGGCTCCTCCTAATGCTTAATGATGTTCGTCTTAGTATCGATACAAATAGACTTAAATTGGAAAACCATTAGAAAAAATCACCCTCGTATCAGGCAAAAAGCTTGGAGCTTCATTCGTGCCCTCGTCTACTATTTTCCGCGCAATTTAGCGTCTTTCGCGGTTCCTATCCCAATCGGCTCCTCAAATTAAGGTAGCTCGACAGCTTTTCTGACCTCCGCTAAAAAATCTCTTGAACAATACTCATTAGATTAATTAATACTCTACCATGATCGCACTCAAATGGCTTTTTATCGACTTTGATAGTTACTTTGCCTCTGTAGAGCAGCACCTTAGGCCTGCTCTGCGGGGACGTCCAGTAGCGGTGATCCCTACGATGGCAGAGACGACCTCATGCATCGCCGCTAGCTATGAGGCAAAGGACTATGGGATCAAGACTGGCACGCGGGTCGCAGAGGCGCGGCGACTGTGCCCACATATTGAGTTTGTGCACTCCTCCCACCAAGTGTACATCGAGTACCATCGCCGGATTAAGGCTGCCATTGAGGAGGTCATCCCCATCGCCTCCACGCACTCGATCGATGAGGTCTCCTGCCGTCTGCCCCCGCAGAGCCGCGATGCCGAGAGCGTGCCACCCCTCATCCGCCAGATCAGGGATCACCTCGCCGCCCGCGTCAGCCCCTGGATCACCTGCTCCATGGGAGTGGCTCCGAACACCTTCCTGGCTAAGCTCGCTACGAAGTATAATAAGCCTGACGGCGCACACCTCGTTCACCCTCCAGAGATCCAGAGCTTCCTCTGTGAGCACCAGCTATCAGACCTGCATGGGATCGGCAGAAATATGGAGCAGCGCCTGCGTAAGGCTGGCATCTACACCGTAGCGCAGCTCACCCAATGCTCTGAGTACCAGCTGCGCAAGGTCTGGGGAAGCATCCACGGGAGCCGCATGTGGCACGCCTTACAGGGGCACGACCTCGCCCCACAATCTACCCACACGAGCTCCATCAGCCACAGCAACATGCTAGCACCCTCACATCGCCCGCCAGAGCAGGCATACCAGGTGCTGCAACGTCTCCTACAGAAAGCCGTGCTACGCCTACGCGCCCAGGAGTTCGTCACCAGCAGCGTCCAGCTGGTGCTGCGCTATGAGAACGCGCAGCGCTGGGCTAAGGAAGCACGGTTTGATGCGACCGCGCAGAGCCATCAGCTCCGTCATATTCTCTCCCTCCTCTGGGAGCAGCGCCCCGCCCCTGAGACTCCGCTGCGAAAGGTGAGCATCGCCCTCCTGGGGTTACGCGCGCTCACGAACTATACGCCCTCGCTCTTTACCGCGCCAGATGCCCAGCGCGAGTCACTAGACAGTGCGGTAGATACGCTGGTGCATAAATACGGAAACCACGCTGCCTACTATGGGGGCGCACATAATGCCCATGCCACCGTCCCGCTCCGCATCGCCTTTAACCACATCCCAGATGCCACCCTAGAGGGCTAATAGCGAATGCTTTTTTTCATTCCTTTTTTGACAAGCTGCACCGCCTACCCTAAGCCCGCTAGTAACATGGCTAAATTTAAAGTTCTTGTCGCAGACAACATCTCCCAGATTGGGGTGGATCTCCTCTCCGCTATTGATGAGCTAGACGTCGTCTTCACTCCTAAAATGACGCAGGATGAAGTCCTAGCAACCATCTCAGAATACGATGCCCTCATCGTCCGCTCCCGCACCCAAGTCGGTGCCGATGTGATCGAGGCGGGAACAAACCTTAAGGTCGTAGGCCGTGCTGGTGTCGGCGTCGACAACATTGACCGTGACGCGGCGAACGCCAACGGAGTCATCGTCATGAACACTCCTACCGGTAACACCATCTCTACCGCAGAGCTAGCGTTCACCCTCATGCTCTCCGCTGCCCGTAATATCGGTGCCTCGCATAAGTCCATCCTCGCTGGACGCTGGGACCGTAAGCTCTATCAGGGCATCGAGATCTTTGATAAGCGCCTCGCCGTCATCGGAATGGGACGCATCGGGGTCGAGTTCACTAAGCGCGCCCAAGCCTTTGGCATGAAGGTCGTCGGATATGACCCGTTCCTCACCCAAGCCCGTGCCGACGAGCTAAAGATCGAGCTCGCAGAGTCCCCAGAGGCTGCCCTCACTGGTGCAGACTTCGTGACCCTCCACGTTCCTCTCATCGACGCCACGCGTAACATCATCAACGCGGAGCGCCTCCAGCTCATGAACAAGGGCGCCATCGTCGTCAACTGTGCCCGTGGTGGTCTCGTCAACGAGCAGGACCTCAGCGATGCCATCGCCTCTGGTCACATCGCAGGCTGTGGTCTAGATGTTTACACAGAGGAGCCACCAGCAGCGGACCACGACATCTTCACACACGATAAGCACACCACCTTTACCCCACACCTCGGTGCCTCCACGAACGAAGCCCAGGAAAATGTCGGCATCCAGGTCGCAGAGCAGATCCGTGACTACCTCATGAGCGGTGAGATCCGTAATGCCATCAACATGCCCTCTCTCGACGCAAAAGCCGCAGAAGAGATCGGACAATACCTCGACCTCGGTAAAGCGCTCGGAACTCTCCTCGCCCAGCTAGGCCCAGAGAACCCAGACGCCCTCCGTGTCTCCTACCACGGCTCCCTAGCGGAGAAGGACACCGCCCTCGTCTCTCGCACCGTCCTCACCTCCCTCCTCCAGAAGGCGGCAGAAGACACAAACATTGTCAACGCACCTGCAAAGGCAAAGGCACACGGTCTAGACCTCGTAGAGACCACCATCAACGCGAAGACAGAGTACTCTGACCTCCTCGTTGCCGAGCTGCGTAAGGGAGACACCCGTTACCGCGTAGCAGGAACCATCATTGGACAGACGGCTAAGGTCGTAGAGATCGACAAGGTCTTCGTCGATATGGGCATCGCAGGGAACTTCCTCATCGTGCAAAACGATGACCGTAAGGGCATCGTTGGACAAGTAGGCACCGCCCTCGCAGAGAGCGACATTAACATTGCTAATATGTCACTCGCCCGCAGTGAGCACATCCAGGGAGCACTCTCCATTATTGAAGTCGACAGCCCTCTCACAGACGCCATCAGCACCACGCTCAACGCCGTGGACGGCATCACGAGCACACACGCTGTCACCCTTTAATGGACGAACTAGCCATTACGTTAAGGACTCACCAAGATAAATCAGATTTCATCGAATTTTATCTTGCCAACCCTTAACGTTCTTTGCTTCTCTTATATATAGATATGAAAAACTGGCTCATTACAACAATCGCAGCATTCTCGCTCTTTTCCATCGCGGCGGCTGACTTCCAGGCTCCGCCGGCGTCTGAATACACCGCTACGCGTAAGCTCGGACGTGCTCTCAGCAACATTCTTTACGGTTTCATCGAGATTCCTGAGCAAGTTGTCCGTAAGGGTGACCGCTACGGGCGCAAGGCTGGTGATACATACGGCTTCGTCAATGGTGTATATAAAGGCTTTCGTCGTCTCGGCTACGGCTTCTATGAACTTTTCACCTTCCACTGTCCTACCTACAAGGGCACGTTCCGTCCTCCATACCAAAAGTGTGGTGCTGACTGGCGCGTAGAGATGAACCCAAACGATGGTCTATCTGAGTTCCCACCAGAGCTAGGGTTCGAGTCATACTTCTCTCACTCTCGTAGCAGCACTTACTAAGCCCTCCTTGCTAGCGAGCGTATTCGCTCTTCATTTCTCAGCTAACCTGCCCGTGCAGGTTAGCTTTTTTTTGGGGCTGCATACACGCTACACGACATTTTTCGCCCCTTCTCTCATTACCGAAATCGGTTCATATTTCAGGTGGGGCTTGGTAGCGTTTTTATTGTGCGCAGATGAGCGTAGATAGTGCTTCCAGAGGAGCAATCACACTTAGCGTCTTCGCGCCTTTGCGGTTTTTCTAACTACGAAATCTAGGGCGAATTAAATTTACAACATTCAACCGCCTAAACCATCAATTAAAGGCACTAGTTTGTAACGATCGTGCCCTCGAACTCCTTGAGAGCGGCTTGGATAAGCGGGTCTTGGTAGAACTGCTCTTGGGCGACTTGGAGCTGCTCAGCGGCGGAGGGTTGGGCAGGAGCTGTGGCTGTGGGTTCTACTACCGGGGCCGTGACCTGAGGAGTAGAGGGGCGTTGATCCTCTGGTAGCTCATCTGGTGCATCGGCGAGGAGTTGGTCGAGGCTCTTAGAGATATCGTTGATCGTCTTTCTCTTAGGGCGCTCTGGAGGAGTGTCATCAAGGGGCGCGTCTAGCGGGTTGACCAATGGTGGTTGTGGCTCTGGCTGGGGAGCGAGCCCCTCTCCGATAGGATGCGGAGAGGGAGGCTCCGCGTAAGTGACGGGGGCGGGGGCCTCATACTGTGGAGCCGCAGCCGATGGCTCTGGCGCTACAGGCACTACCGGAGGAGCGGGAGCTACCATCGGAGCCGCAACTTCAGGAGCAGGAGCAGGAGCAGGA